>CAIVSQ010000215.1 GCA_903908605.1 uncultured Anaerolineae bacterium | reverse complement strand
GCAATCTGCCCTTCGCACTTAATCCCATTGAATTTCACATCTCTATGGATTATCAACAGTGACTGCCCAGCAAGTGTATTTTTTCGCGCTCGGCATTACGCCCGCGATGACATTTAATCGACCGTCATTGCGAGGAGCATGCCCTCCGCGACGTGGCAATCTGCCCTTCGCACTTAATCCCATTGAATTTCAGATCTCCACGGGTTAGCGGCAATGATTGCCTTGCAAGTGTATTTTTTCGCGCACGGAAATTACGCCAGCGATGACATTTAATTGTCCGTCATTGCGAGGAGCGTGCCCTCCGCGACGTGGCAATCTGCCCTTCGCACTCACACCTTAACGGATGCGCCTCGAAAAAATACCTTTGCCAGGGTTTAATAAACACAGGGCGCAAAGACAGGCAGGGTGTAATGAAAAAAAGCCCTGCGGTCTTTTGCGCCCTGTACGTTGAGCCTAATGCGTGTAGAGACTAACGGCCGTAGCCGGTGCCCATGATGTAATTTTCGAGCTCGGTGATGGTGCCTTTTTGTTCTTCCACCATGGCTTCGGCCAGGCGGCGCAGTGAGATGACGCCCACCACGTGATCATTTTCCAGCACCGGCAGGTGGCGGACATGATAGCGGCCCATCAGCTCGGCGCACTGGCGCACAGAGGTCTCAGGCTTAATCATGATCATCTCGCTGGTCATCACGTCGCGGATGAGGGTCTCGGAGGCGACGCGGCCCTTCACTTCACCCTGGCGAGCATAGTCGCGTTCGGTAAAGATGCCCACAATCTTGTTGCCCTCGCTGATCAGGATGGCGCCGGTATCGGCTTCGGTCATTGCCTTCAACGCGTCCAGGACGGTGGCGGTGGAAGCGACACTGTAGATATTCTTATCAGGTTTTTCTTCGAGCAGCTTGCGAACGATTGCCATGCGTTTTATCCTTTCGTGGTCGGCGGCCTTTAACATCCGCGCGGGTGACGAGTGTTTGTAATTTTTACCACAAATTCAACTGCTTTGACAAGTGAATTCGTAGATTAATCACGAGTGATGGTGCGCACCAGCTTGCCATCCGGACCGATCAGGTCCATCTGGATGGGCATCTGCCCGATGGCATGGGTGGAGCAGGACAGGCACGGGTCGTAGGCACGAATGGCTGCTTCAACGCGGTTAAGCATGCCCTGGGTGACATCCGGACCGTGCACGTAAGTCTTGGCCACACTGTCGACCGAGTTGCTCATCGCCCAGTTGTTGTGCCCGGTCGAGACGATCAGGTTGACCTTGAGCAGCTTGCCGTTTTCATCGGCGTGGTAATCGTGGATGAGGGTGCCGCGCGGGGCCTCGATCACACCCACCCCGTGACCGGTATAGTCGCCGCGCGTGGTCAGGATGTCGTTGCTGAGGATGTCCTTGTCTTCGCACAGCACGCGCACGCGTTCGGTGGCGAACAGTGCTTCAATCAGACGCGCGTAGTGGTAATAAAGCGTGTTTTCCACCGGTCTGCCGCCGCTAAGCGACTTGAACAGCTTGAGCTCCTCATTGGCCAGCGGTGTGTCGATTCTATCGGCGATGTTCAGGCGGCCGAGTGGGCCCACACGGTATACGCCAGCCGGGAAGCCCATCTTCTTATAGTAGGGGAACTTGAGATACGACCAGGGTTCGACATGCTCGGCGATGTGCTCGAGGTAATCCTTGCCCGGGAAGCGCTCCAGGTCCGCGCCGGCGCTGTCGATCAGGCGGATATCGCCATCGTACAGCTCCAGCCCGTTTTGCGGGGTGACCATGCCAAAGTAGCCGGTGGGGAAGACCGCAAACTTGTTAATGTCTTCCATGTTGGCGGCTGCCCAGTCCTTCATAATCTGCAGGCCAATTTGCAGGGCTTCAATCGAAGCGTCCATGCCGGTCAGGATCGAGTCACGCTCGGCTACGGTCAGGACCTTGTTGACACCACCCGGTACTGCGAAGGTCGGGTGAATGCGCCGCCCGCCCAGTGTGCGGATGATCTCCTGGCCAAACTTGCGCAGCATAACCGCCTTAACCGTCAAGCCGGGGTTGGCACCAATCAGCCCTACCACGTTGCGGATCTCGGGGTTGGCGTCAAAGCCCAGCAGCAGGTCGGGGCCGGCCAGTTCAAAGAAGTGCATGCCATGGCTCTGGATGATCTGGCCCATGTGCATCAGCTCGCGCAGCAGGTTGGCGGGTCGCGGCGGGGTCTTGCCAGTCAGGGCGTCACCGGCCTTGGCGGCTGCCAGGTGGTGGCTGACGGGGCAGATGCCGCAAATGCGCGGGGTGATCTGCGGCATTTCAAAATACAGGCGGCCTTCGCAGAATTTTTCAAAGCCGCGGAATTCATTCACATGCATGTAGGCGTGTTCCACCGAGCCGTCCTCATTCATGTGGACGGTGACCTTGGCGTGCCCTTCAATGCGGGTGACGGGTTCAATGGTGATTTTTTGTGTGCTCATAATGGTTGCCTCGCTCTAGTGCCAGTGCAGCAGGTCGTCCTTCAGCTCGGGTTTGCGGCCCTGGGCCAGCTCCGAGAGGACATAAAAGATCACATCGGCGTCCGGCGGGCAGCCGGGCACATTGTAATCGACGGGCACAACCTCATGCAGGGCGCGTGTGAGGGTCATGGTGGCTAGCTCAGGATCGTTAGGAATCTGGCTGCCCGGTTCGTTGCTTTCGGCGTCCACGTAGGCGCGCTGCAGGGCTTCCTGCACACCGCAAAAATTGCGCATGGCCGGCACGCCGCCAAACACGGCGCAATCGCCCAGGGCTACCAAAATCTTGGAGCGCTGTCGGAACTTATGGGCTACCTCTTCGTTGGCGCTGTTGTTGATGCCACCTTCCAACACGCCCACATCCACCCCACCGGCATCTGGTTCTTTCAGATCGGTGATGGGGGTGGAGCGCAGGTCGGCTAGCTCCACGATCTTGAGGATGCGTTCATCCATGTCGAGCAGCGACATGTGGCAGCCTGCGCAGCCACACATCCAATCTGATGCGATCTTGGGTTTTGCCATCGTTTTATCTCCTTTGTCCAAATACCATTAAGCCAGGGCCAGGCTGGTCTTGCGGGCATGCAGTGCGTTGTGCCAGTCTTGCTTGATGGGCATATTCATGCGCATGGCAATCTCGGCCAGCACGGCGGTGTTTTCACGGATGCCGGCCGGGGCGTCAACGGCTTTTTCAGCGGCCTGCACGCGGCCGTCCATGTTGACGAAGTGACCGGCCTGTTCAGACCAGAGTGCCACCGGCAGGACCACATCGGCTTTTTCGGTCACGGCTGAGGCGTAGGAGGCCTGCACCACCAGGTAGGGGGCGGCGGCCAGTTTTTCAGTCATGCGGCGTGAGAGGTAATCATCACCCACCAGGGCAAAGACGGCCTGCTGATCTTCCAGGGCGAACTGTTGTTCCAACCCGAGCAGGGCAGCGGCGGCGCTGTTGGCTTCACCCTTGACGGACAGCAAGCCCATCCGTTCGCCATCCACGGCACCGGTCAGGCGGGCCAGCCCAAGCAGGGCTGCCACCAGTTTTTCGCTGCGCTGGGCGGTGATGCCCTTGCCAAACAAAATCACCGGGCTGACGGCGTGGGCCAGCATGCGGGCTGCACGCGCCAGGGTTTCCTGGTCGAGCCCGGAGGCCTGCACAGCCGCTTCAATTACCTTGGCGGGCTCAGCCATGCTGAGCGGCGCGCGTCCGAGCCCTTCCTGCAGGATGATGGCCTGCATGGCTTCGATCACGGCCAGGTCACTGCCCAGGCGGGGCTTCAGGCTCAGATCAGCCAGCTCATCCAGCTCGGATGATTCGGGATCGACGTTGATCAGCCGTAGGCCCTTGGGCAGGGCGCGCTTTACCATAAAACCGGCCACCATGTGGCTGCGAGCCACGTTAGCGCCCAGGCACAGCACCAGGTCGGCGTTGCGCAGGGTGTCGAGCTTGCCTTCAAAGACGCCTTCGCTTTCGCCCACGGCGCTGACAGCGGCGGTGGTCATGCCTTCTTCGGTGCTGGTGACCAGGCCACCGGTAAAGAGTTCCTTGAACATGGCCATGGCTTCGGCTGAGACGCGCGTGGAGACCAGTGCCGCCACACCCGCCTTGCTCTTGCCAGCCAGCGGTTTGAGTTTATCGGCCACTGCGCCCAGGGCTTCATCCCACGAGACGGGCACCAGTTGGCCGTTTTTGCGCATTAGCGGGCTGGTCAGGCGGTTGCGTTTTTCGTTCATCGGGTCGTAACGCCCGTGTTCGCACAGCAGCCCATGATTGACCGCGCCAGCCCAGTCACCTTCGATGCGGGCGATGCGGTTATTGTTGACGAACAGGTTGACGCCGCAGCCCACCGAGCAGCCCGCGCAGATCGATTTGACCTGGGTCATGGCGCTCTCGTGGCCCTGGTAGGCACTCGTGCGGTCGATCAGGGCACCGGTTGGGCAGACCTGTACACAGGTGCCGCACTTAATGCAGGTGCTCTCGCCCAGCGGCACATTGGTATCCGCCACCACCAGTGTGGATGCACCGCGTTCGGCCATCGTCAGGGTAAAGTTGCCCACCAGCTCGCCGCAGGCGCGTACGCAGCGCCGGCACAGGATGCAGCGGTTGTTATCCAGCACAAAGTATGGGTGGGTGGTATCAACCGCAAACTTGTTCCAGCCCGGCTGCATGGGCCAGTGGGTCATGCCTTCGTGATAGGCTGCGTTTTGCAGATCGCAATCGCCGCCGCTGACCTGGCAGAACGGGCAGAAGTGGTTGCGCTCACTAAACAGCATCGAGAGGATGAACTTGCGCGACTTTTTGAGCGCATCAGTTTCGGTGTTGACCACCATGCCGTTGGTGACCGGCAGGGTGCAAGAGGCGATCGGCACGCGGAAACCCTGTACTTCCACAATGCACAGACGGCAGCCACCAAAGGGGGTCAGTTCCTTGTGCGCGCAGAGGGTCGGGATCTCGATGCCGGCCTGTTTGGCTGCCGTTAGCACGGTGGTGCCTTCGGGAGCTTCTATTTGTTTGCCATTAATCGTTAGTTGTACCATGAGTACCTCGTTATTTTCTTCTGGTTCAGTTCATTATCGGTCGGGGCGGGATCAGGCCAGTTCCATTTCGGTGGCCATCTCGCACACGCCACTTGGGCAAACACCCAGGCGGATGTGGGCTTCCACTTCGGCGCGGAAGTATTTCAAGACATCGCGGATCGGCACGGCAGCCGTTTGCCCGAGACCACAGTTGGAGGCAATCTCCATCTCCTCGGCCAGCTTGACCAGTGTATCCAAATCCTCCAGCTGGGCCTGGCCCTTGCTGATGGCAGTCAGGATGCGCAGGCCACGATCGGTGCCCACCCGGCAGGGGGTGCATTTACCGCACGATTCAAAGCGGAAAAACTTCATCAGGGTGATGGCCAGGTCAACCACGCAGGTGCGTTCATCGCAGATCAATAACGCGCCCGAGCCGAGTGAAACGCCCGCCTTGCGGAAGGATTCGAAATCCATCGGGGTGTCCTGCAGGATGGCGGGGATGATCGAGCCGCTCGAGCCACCGGTTTGGGCCAGCTTGAAGTTGGCGCCCGCCGGCAGACCCTGCCCGTAGAAGTTGATCACTTCACGCAGGGTGATGCCCATTGGTACTTCAATCAGCCCACGGAAATTGACATTGCCCAGGATGGTGTAGGTCTTGGTGCCGGGGCTGGAGGGCGTACCCAGGCCGCGGTACCATTCGTGCCCATTTAGCAGGATGGCCGGCACATTGGCCAGCGTTTCCACGTTGTTTACCAGGGTGGGTTTGCCCCACAGGCCGTGGGTGGTGGGGTAAGGTGGGCGCGCGCGTGGTTCGCCGCGTTTTCCCTCAATCGATTCGAGCAGGGCGGTTTCTTCGCCGCAGACATACGCGCCGGCACCGCTGTGCACGTGGATATCAAAGTTGAAACCAGATTCGAGGATGTTATTGCCAAGCAGCCCGGCTTCGCGAGCCTGCTGGATGGCGTTGGCCATGCGGCGCTGGGCAAGTTGGTACTCACCGCGCACGTAAATGTAACCTTCGTCAGCGCCCACCGCAAAGCCAGCGATGATCATGGCTTCCACAATGCTGTGCGGGTCGCCTTCCAAGATGACGCGGTCTTTAAAGGTGCCCGGTTCGCTTTCATCGGCGTTGCAGACCACGTATTTCTTGGGGTTCTTGGTGCCCGCCACAAAGCGCCACTTGCGCCCGGTCGGGAACCCGGCGCCGCCGCGCCCTTGCAAGCCGGAATCTTCCAGCTCGGTGATCACATCCATGCGCGAGCTGCCCAGCGCTTTGGCCAGCGCCTGGTAGCCATCTTCGGCAATGTATTCTTCAATACTTTCGGGGTCAATTCGCCCGGCGCGGCGCAGTACGATGCGCTTTTCCATCGGCAGTGTGCCTTTGCGTGCGCGCAGCCAGCCAATTCGCCCAGAAAGTTCCTTGACCGGGGCCAACATATCTTCGACCACACGGCCCTTGTAAAGGTGTTCTTCCACAATACGGGCCACATCCGCCGGGCTGACCGGGCCATAAGCGCTGGCTTCGGGGTAAATGATCACCAACGGCAGGGCATCTTCGCGGCCCCCATCGGTGAACTGCGAAAGGGTGATCTCTTCGCTCAGGTCAAAGCTGGCCAATTCCTTGGCAAAATTACGGTAGACCTCACCTGCACCGCGCCGCAGGCTTTCGGGGTCGCTGGAAACGAGAACCATCGATCGTGTGAATTTCATGATGTGCCTCTCACTCGTACCTGGCGAAAATATCGGCCAATTGTTCCGGGCCGACATTGCCATACAGGTCGTCATCCACCAACATGACTGGCCCCACCCCGCACACGCCCAGGCAGCTGACGGTCTTGAGGGTAAAACGCCCTTGCGGGTCTGTTTCGCCAGCTTTTAGCTCCAGGGTTTGCTGAAGAGCTTTCCACAGTTCGCGCCCGCCCTGCACATGGCAGGGGGCCGATTCGCAAAACTGCACCACATGACGGCCGGTTTTTTCGGTGTGCAGCATGTGGTAGAAGGATGCCAGGCCGTAAAGCTGTCCTTCAGATACCAGCACGCGCTCCTCGGGCGATTTACCCGGCGCGCCGTGCAGCAATTTGCGTGCCTGGCGGATGGCCTCGCCGGGGATGTAGCCATATTCGTGGTTGATCTCAAGCAGGATCGGGATGAATTCATCCGCCTGCGCACCGTGTTTTTCGACGGCATTTTTAACAATTGAGACCAGGTCTTTCTCTTCCGCAATTTTTAACACGGGATGCCTCCTGGAACGTAGTGCTTGTCGCTGTTCCGCCGGGCGGATCAGCTCAGAACGCTTATGGCGTTGAAATTACAAACCTGTACGCAGATGCCGCAGCGGATGCACTTATCGATATCGATAAGGTGCGCCTGGCGGCGTTCACCACTGATGGCCTCCACCGGGCAGTTGCGTGAACAAACTGTGCAGCCGGTGCATGTGAGTGCCTGGATTTCGTAGTGGATGAGGGCCTTGCAGACGCGCGCCGGGCATTTCTTCTCGTAAATGTGGGCTTCGTATTCGGCGCGGAAATGCTTCATCATGCTGATGACCGGGTTGGGCGCGCCCTGTCCCAGGCCGCACAACGAGTTCTTGGTCACTTCAAAGCACAGGTCTTCCAGTTTTTCCAGGTCGCCGGGTTGACCCTTGCCCGCGCAGATTTTCTCGAGGATCTCGAGGATGCGGCGGGTGCCGACGCGGCAGGGCGTGCACTTGCCGCACGATTCGTCCTGGGTGAATTCCATAAAGAAGCGCGCCATATCGACCATGCAGGTCTCATCATCCATGATGATCAGACCGCCCGAGCCCATCATCGACCCGGCTGCGGTCAGGGCTTCATAGTCCAGCGGCAGGTCGAGGTGTTCGGCCGTCAGGCAGCCGCCCATCGGGCCGCCGGTCTGGATGGCTTTGAACTGCTTGCCGTCCTTAATACCGCCGCCCACATCAAAGACCACATCGCGCAGGGTGATGCCAAAGGGAACTTCAATCAGCCCGGTGTGCACAACGTCACCGGCGATGGCGAAGGTCTTGGTGCCCTTGCTTTTTTCGGTGCCGAGGGCAGAATACCAATCCGGGCCATGCAGAATGATCTGCGGCACAACCGCATAGGTTTCGACATTGTTATTGTTGGTGGGTTTGCCCCACACGCCCTTGACGGCCGGGAAGGGCGGTCGTGGACGTGGTTCGCCGCGCTTGCCTTCGATCGAGGCGATCAGGGCGGTTTCTTCACCGCACACAAAAGCGCCGGCGCCCATGCGCACTTCAAGGTCAAAGGAGAAGCCGCTGCCAAAGATATCCTCGCCGAGGAAGCCAAACTCGTGGGCCTGGGCGATGGCGATCTTCAGGTTCTGGACGGCGATCGGGTATTCGGCCCGGCAGTAGATGTAGCCCAGGCTGGCGCCGATGGCGTAGGCGGCAATGATCATGCCTTCCACCACCGAGTGCGGATCACTTTCCAGCACGCGCCGGTTCATAAACGCACCCGGGTCGCCTTCATCGGCATTACAGGTCAGGTACTTGGGGTTATCGGCGACCTGGCGGCAGAGCTGCCACTTGCGAGCGGCCGGGAAACCCGCCCCGCCGCGCCCGCGCAGCCCAGATTTGCCAACCTCGTCGATGACTTGCTCAGGGCTCATGCCGGTGATGACCCGCGCCAGCGCCTGGTAACCATCTTCGGCGATATAGTCTTCAATATTGTGTGGGTCAATCTTGCCGCAGTTGCGCAGCACAATGCGCACTTCCTTGGATTTGGGTGCGCCAAGTTCTTCATCGGTGACGGCTTTTTCTTGGGCGCGGAATTTTTCGACCACGCGGCCCTTGAGAAAGTGTTCTTCAACAATGTAAGGAATGTCGTCTGCGCTCAGGTTGGCGTAGTGAACATTCTCTGGGTATACCAGCATGTCCGGCCCGAGCCGGTAGGGGTCGCCGATGCGCGATGTTTCGAGCACCTGCACCTCGTCGATCAGGCCCTGCGCGATCAGCTCGTCATTCAGGGCATCGATCACTTCATGAGCGCCCTTGGAGAGGCACTCGGGATCGACAGATACCAATACGTGTGAACGGAAAAATGCCATGATTACCTCAAACTCTCTACATTCCGGCGGGCAGGCGTGCCCGCGTTAGGCCGGGATGACATGGTCGTTGAGGATTTTGCCGCCAATCACATGCTGTTCCATGATCTGGCGGGCCACGTATGGGCTGACTTTACCGTAGCTGATGGCCGGCTGGTCTGCCACCAGCACCTGCACAATCGGTTCCCATGAATCCATGCCGATGTTGCCGGTCTGGCGCACGGTGATGTTGGTCAGGTGCTTCTCTTCGATCACAGTCAGGATGGCTTTGAGGGTGTCGCGCGCGCCGGCAGCGATGCCGGGTGTGCCCATTCCGACCACAATCTGGATGCTGCCGGGAGCGGCCTTGATTTCACGTTTCTGCAGCGCCTCTTCGCGAATTTTCTTCAGGTCTTCGAGTGATTTTACGGTTGGCATAATTATTCTCCTTGGTGGAACTGCCGCGAGCGGGTGCCCGCAGCCTGGTTGGTCGTTATTTGTTAAGCCGGTTCGGCAAGTGCCTGGCGGGTTTCGCGCAGCCCATCTTCCAGGCTTTCGCGCAGGTAGCCGAGCACATCCGGGTGAGTGAGCGGCAGGTCTTGCAGGGTCTCCTTGACCGGCTGATCGTCAAATTCAAAGCTGTCTTCGGTTTGTTGCCCGCGCGCCGTATAGCGGAAAATCCAGTGTGTTTCGGGGTGGCCTACCAGCAGGTTGAGCCAGGTGGCCGGCAGGTTGCCGAGCGGCATACGGTCGATGTGCGAGTGTTGAAACTCGACTTCCACCAGCGTGCCCTGTCCGAGGGTGGAGCTGATTCTCAGTCCGCCGCGGCATTCATCGGCCGCCGCCTTGAAGAGCGGGATGCCCAGGCCCACCTTGCGGGTGGTGCGGCTGGTGTAAAACGGATCGGTCACGCGCTGAACCGTCTCCGCGTTCATCCCGCGCCCGTCATCCTGGATGCTGGCGCTCAGCCGGTCGCCGAGCAGGTCCTCGCACACGCTCATCACGATCGTGTGCGCGCCAGCCGAGACGCTGTTTTCAGCCAGGTCGAGCAGGTGCAGGGCAATCTCTCTCACGCCGATCAGCTTTCCATCAATTTCTTAATCAGCGCCGGGAACTTGTTGGGCTTTATGCGCCCAATGACTTCATCATCAACCGCCACCACCGGCGCCTGCGAACAGGCACCCACGCAGCGGCAGATTTCCAGGGTCAGGTTGCCATCGGGCGTGGTCTTGCCGATTTCGGTGCCGGTCAACTGGCGCGCTTTTTCCATCAGCTGCGGCACACCACCGACGTAACAGGCGGTGCCCATGCAGAACTTCATGGTGTGCTTGCCGCGTGGTTCAGTGGTGAAAAAGGAGTAAAAGGTGACCACTCCGTGTACCGCGCCAACGGGCACGCGCAGTTTTTTTGCAATGTAATTTTGCATGCCGGCCGAAATGTAACCAATCTTGCCCTGGGTTTCATTTAAGACCACCATCATGGCGCCGGGACGCCCGCTGTTTTCGGTGATTATCCCATCGATGATTGCGCGCTTGTTGTCGCACAACCCATATTCATCATGTTTGATTGTCTCGTTCTCTTCCATTCAATAAGCTCCGCTTATCTATAATAATCTATGCTATTATTGTGAAGTTTTTCACAATCTTAATTCAAGTTTACACTGCATTTTTCACATCGTCAATGTACAAATGTCACATCGTCACACGCGACTTGTCCATGCTTTGGCCAGTTATTGTCGGCATTGCATGTGCACTTTGGGTGGGCATTATTCCGCGTAATTTTCCGCCGGCCGGGCCTGTGCCTTGACTGCAGATCAGCGAATTTGCAAAGTGCGGCCCAGCTGCTGGTGGATCGCCAGGCGTATTTCGGCGACGCAGGCGCTCTCCACTTCGAAGGTTGTGCTGCCTAGCAGGCCATCCAGGTGATGCGCATCGCCGTTCTGCAGCAGGGTGTATCCATTTAACTGGGGGTATTTGCGCACGGCTGCCTCCGGTTGAATGTGGCGTGAGATTTCCAGCGCGGTGAAGCCAGCTGGTACCAGCCCGAGCAGCTCAATCAGCCCGTTGGCGCGCCGGTCCACGTGGGCCGGGATGGCCAGGCCACCGAGCGCCGTAACTTCCCTGGCGGCATCTTCCAGCCCGATGTTGACCGAGTTGAGCAGCAGGCGTTCCTCGCGCCGGATAAATTCACCGCTCTGATCGACCACAAACTGTTCGCCAAAATAGTCAATGTTGTTGGGGCGGTTGGGTAAAAGTGTATCCACCCTGGCCTGCCAGCTTTCGATTTGTTCGATCGTGTCAAACAGGCACAACATGTGCACTTCTTCGCGCGTTTGCAGCTCCATGCCGGGCAGCACCTGCAGACCGCTGCCTTCGGCAGCCTTCATCACCGCGCTGGCGTTGGCGCTGCCATTGTGATCGGTGATTGCCAGCAGTTGGATGCCACGCTCAAGCGCCTCCTGCACAATCAGCGGTGGGATCATCTCCACCGCCGCGCAGGGCGAGAGTACAGTGTGTACGTGCAATTCAGCGCGGTAGCTGCGCATGCGCTTCAATTCACCCGCGCCTCAGCGGATGTCCAGCTCCCACAGCGCGCCAGAGACCTGGTGGTTGCCGAGCGGGGTGCTCAGCAGGTTTACGCCCTGGCTGTTGGCGCGCGCAATCACATCCGGCTCGGGTTGAGCGCCCTCGGTGATGATGATGGCGGCGGTATCGGTTAGTGCTGCCACAGCCACGATATTGATGTGCGCCTGCAGCGTGATCCACAGGTTGCCGGGCTTTGCGCCGGCCATCACGCAGCTAAGCAGGTCAGAGGCATAGCCCCCGCTGAGCTGGATCTGGCTGAAATCTTGCGGGTCGGTCAACACCGCCAGGTTAAGTTTTTGGATGACTTCTTGTAAATTCATATCAGGCTTCCTTTGGGGTGTGAGAAGGCTCGGTCTGGTCGTTTTCTCTGAACCGTTCCGAGTCTTTCAGGTTGATTTCCATTAACAACCTGGTGCCCTTACCCAGGGTTGATTCAAGTTCCATCCGGTCGACGCAGCGCTTGATGTTGACCAGCCCCATGCCGGCCCCAAAGCCAAAATCACGGGCTTCCTGGTTGGCGGTTGACCAGCCAGCTTGCAAGGCCAGTTTTACATCCGCAATGCCCGGGCCGGTGTCTGTGGTTTGCATCAGGATCCGTTCGGGCTCGATCTGCACGCGCATAATGCCGCCGTTGGTGGAGTGGATGATCAGGTTGATCTCAGCTTCGTAAATGGCAATGCCGCACTGCCGGGCAAGCTGCGGGCTGGCGCCCAGGCGCAGCAAGGCCCGCTTGATGTGACTGGAGGCTTGCCCGCCGTTTTTAAAATCACGCGCCTTGATGTTGTAACGCAAGATCAGGCTGGTGCGGTCAGAGGTGATGTCGTCAAAGAGGTGACTGGCGCGGTAACGGCGCAGCTCCTCCACCTTGTAGTCTTTTTGCAGGGCCGTCAGAATCCCGCGGGTGATATCACCCTTGGTGATGATGCCCACCAGCCGGCCGTCTTCATCCACCACCGGCAGGCGTCCCACCCGGTATTCGCTAAAGGATTCGATCGCCTTGACGACCGGGTCGTAGATGTTGACGGTTACGAGCTTGGTGCTCATATAGGCGCTGACGGGTGCCGCCATGTCGTTTTCTTGCATGGCGCGCACAATGTCTTCAATGCTCAAGACCCCCACCAGTTTATCGTTCTCCTGGACAGGCACGCCCGAAATTCGCCCGGTACGCAAAATGGACAGCACGCTCGAAAGCGGCTGCCCGGGGTTGACGCTGCGTACCTCACTGGTCATTGTGTCGTTGACCTTCAGGTCATACGACAACTCCTCCACACGGCTGATTTCGCGCGCGTCACGATCGGTGATGGGCCGCCCAGCGCGGCCGTGAAGGTCAACAGGCTCAGTCATTTTGGTGCGAGGGGATTACGGTTTCGAAGCTGCTCAGACCGGCGCGGTACAACCGCCCGCACAGTTCGAAGGTGCCAAACGGGCTGGTGATAAGCGGAATATTCTCCTCGGCCGCCAGCTCGATGGTATCGATGGGTGGTTTCTTACCACGCACAAAAACAATGGCAGTTACATCTGCCATTTGGGCGGTGCGCACAACCTGGATATTGCAGAGACCAGTCAGTAGGACGGCTTCAGGTTTGATGGATGCCAGCACATCGCTCATCAGGTCTGCCCCGCAGCCACCCTTAACCTCGCGGTTCAGGCTGACATTGGGGGTGAGCAGTGTGCCGTTGACCAACTTGATCATTTCTTCGACGTTCATGTGTTGCTTACTCCTCTGCCGGTGGGGAATACGAACCCCAGTAAAAGCCTACAGACTGTCCGCGTCGCGGGCGTCCTTGAGAATAGTATTCGTGGTGATGGCCTGCTTGAGCGCTTCGAAACTGACAAGCGCCTCGCTCAGGTCAGCGCTGCTGAAATCGGTGGCATTCAAGTTCGTGCCACCTAAATCGGCCCTGCGCAGCATGGCGCCTGCCAGGTTGGCATGCTCCAGGTTGGCATCGCGCAGGTTGATGCTGAACATCTGGGCATGGTTCAGGAAGGCACCCGTCAGGTCGGCCTGAGCCAGGTCGACGCAGCCCATATCGATATCAATATCATCCAGGTTGGGGTCGGCCGCGCTATCGTGCAAAATACCCAGGTGAGCGCGGTTGAGCATGCTGCCACGCAGGCTGGCGCGGAAAAAACTCGTTCCGCACAGGTCCGAATCGCGCAGGTCAGCACCATCCAGGATGATGCCGTTCAGGTGTGCGCCGCGCAGATGGATGCCATGCAGATCCATCCCACTAAAATCAATCCGCCCGGCCTGAAAAGCCGCGATCAGATCGTGCCCGCTTTTTATTTCTAAAATATTGGAGGTTGCTGAATTATCCACCATATAAAACGTGCTCCTTACTTGCTTGTGAAAACAATCACAAACAAGTATAACTTGTTTTCAGAATAAGGCAAGGTTATCAATCGAATTCCTGAACCCAATCACCAGAGCAATCCAATAAAATCGTTCCTTGTGTGTTGGGACAATAATTACGATTATTATGCTCTTCCATGTAATTAAGTATACATTTTTCGCCCCACTATTTCGAGTAAGGATTGTAAGGTAGTTTTTATGACATGCCCGCCATTGCCCCCAGCCGCGAGATAGCCACGCCCAAATCCACGCGCCCGGCGCAGCCGCGGCGCTAACCCCGTCCGAGTATGTTTTTCTTTGCCCGCAGGCCTTATCGCTCGCACACCCACCCGCCCCTCATACCAGTTCCAATTGGAATGACGGACGGAGGGGATTGGATCGAACCAGATGGCAATAATCCTTAGCACCCCAAGAGCGAGATTGCCACGACCGGCATGGGGCAAGAGCGCCGGCCTCGCAATGACGGCCATTAATGGGGAATGGAATGACCGGAAAAAGTAAATTGCGCCGATCTTCCACACCGTCCCAGCTCCATCGGGGATGACAATTGGGCCTCCCATTTCATCGCTTAGACCCCCCAAAAAAATCCATGCGCCCGGCGCAGCCGCAGCGCAGACCCCGTCCGTGATATTTTTCCCGGAGCCCTCCCGGGAAAAATATCACAAAAAAAATATTATTCTTTGC
>CAIVSQ010000214.1 GCA_903908605.1 uncultured Anaerolineae bacterium | reverse complement strand
CGCCCTAAGGCGGTCGCTATACTCAAGTCTTTTATTATCGTGCACGTTTTTTAGCAGTTTTAGATCGTCCTTATCCAGGATGCGGCGATATTCGTTGCGAATCTCATTGGCTGCCCATTCCACATCATCTAATTCGATCTGAGTGGTTTTGCGTCGTCTGGCTCGCCCGATCGCTGTGCGGATGATACGGGCCTGTTCCCGGAAAACACCGCCGCTGTAGGTAATTGCCTGATCTAAGGCGGGCGCTTGGATCAAACTGGCATCCATGCGGACAGTGACGAATTTTTCCAGTGTGCGATACCCTTCCTGTAGATGTTTAATGGAATCGTTTGCGGTGCGTAAATTAATATTGGGTAGGAAGAGGGCTTGATCGCGAATGGCATCAAATTCCTTGCTGTAAAAGAGCGCGCTTGAAACGGTATATACTATGGCGCAATTGGGCTGCATCATAATCTCACGCCGGTCATGAAAAATTGCACGTGCCCGTTCCAGGTCAGGTTTGTCCATATCGTCGATCAGAATCAGTGGGATGCGATGTTCCTGGCTGTAGATCGTGGCTGCGATGTGGTTGATGATGGCGATCAAACCAGTAATATCAGTTTCAACGACCTGGCGCAACTCAACGCGTGTTGCAGGTTCAAGTTTCATCTTCAACCCGGCACTTGCAAAAAACGCATCGATCGAGGCACCCAGTTCAATATCAGAAACACGACCATCCAAAATAGTGGATATTTGCTTTTCCACTTTACCTTTCCAGCCATATAGTTCCTTGAGTAATTGATCAGGGAGTTCACCGCCCTTTTTTCGGTATTCACGGAATAAGCGGCTACCAATGGCAAGGAGCACATCACGAAAATCGAGGTCAATAATGTCTGTTTCTTCGCGGATACTGAAATTAATCGGCCAGTATTTTTTTTGGATCTGGGTGTTACTCAACAGGTGCAACAATTCGGTGGATTTTCCGCAGCCACGATGCCCTGAGAAAAAGAACTTTGGCGGGCGATAGAATGGAGCAAGCAACGCGTCAATCAATTCATTGATCGGATTTCCCGGACGATTTATATAAAATGGATTGGCTTTTCCGTTTGCCGCAGGCTTAAGCGGCAGATCCAACTCAAAATTGAGCCATGCCCTGTCAAAATCGGTTGCTTTTTGATACTCAAAACTGTTCATTGCGCCTCTGCTGGTAGTTGACAATATTTTATAATTTATCGTTCTTGTGAGTTAGCCATAAACCTTGGTCTTTTCGAGGGGACTATTGACCATTGTAAGTACCTTCGGGTGGTCAATCTTGACCATGTAAAAATGCCATTTATCCTGCTGACAAATCTGATTAATTGGTGGATACTGCCAACCCTTCACGCAACGCATATAATGCTGCCTGGGTCCGGTTCGCAAGATGAAGTTTATTGAGGATGCTGCTGACATATTTCGCGATGGTGCGTTCATTGACCACCATAGCGAGCGCAATTTCCTGGTTGCTCAAGCCACGTGCAATCAACTTGAGTGTTTCCATTTCCCGTTGAGTGAGATGCTCATTAGCCAGATCCCCGCCTGCATTTGGTTTTTCAAAATCACTAATCACTTTCATCGCAATGGAAGGCTGTATGGATGCTTGTCCACGGGCAACTTCACGGATTGCCTGCAAAAGTTGAGCACGTGGCGTATCTTTTAACAAATAGCCAAGTGCGCCAGTTTTTATGGCTTGATATACCTGGCTGCTTTGCGCAAAACTGGAGAGCACCAGGATGCGAAAGGCGGGTGAAATTTCCTTCAGCTTGGGAATGGTAGTCAGCCCATCCTGCAAAGGCATGACCATGTCCAGGAGGATCACATCCGGTTTTGTCTTGCGGGCGAGTTCCACCGCTTGAATACCATTTTCAGCTTCTCCAACGATTTCCATGTCTGGTTGCAGTGAAAGGATGGCGACCATTCCTTCACGGACGATGT
>CAIVSQ010000213.1 GCA_903908605.1 uncultured Anaerolineae bacterium | reverse complement strand
TCTGGGGTTTCTGGCTTTCGATGGTCATCCTTACCTTTGGAGAATTGACGGTAGTACCCACTGCAAGCACATACGTGGCAAATATTGCACCACCCAACCTGCGCGGGCGTTATATGAGTGTTTATTGGCTGGCCTGGGGCATTTCACGCAGTGGTGCGCCATTGATTGGAGGTTGGCTAAATGACAACATCTCTCCCAGGGCCATCTGGGTGGGCGGTCTGGTCATCGGCCTGATCAGCGCATTTGGCCTGTTTCTACTATCCTTTTTGAAGAAAAACCCCCTGGTTCAACACGAGACCACCCTTGGCTAATCTACTCTCAAAAATGAGGCTGCTTTACCACGAATACCCACGCCAATTCTGGTTGGTGGCCTTTGGGATTTTATTCAGTTCCGCTGGTTCAAGCATGATCTGGCCTTTCCAACTTATTTACATCAGCAAAAAACTCGCCTTGCCAATTTCCTCGGTTGCAACCTTGATCTCATTCAGTTCGATCGCCGGGCTGGCGGCCTCGCTGGTCGCAGGCGCGATCGCTGATCGTTTTGGGCGCAAAGTCATTATGTTTTCAGCCCAAGCCGCCAATGGCATCGCCTATATTCTGATGAGCCAGGCTCATTCTTACATGGGCTTCGTACTACCCATGACCCTGCTGGGCGCGGCCATGCCGATATATTCTGTCGGTTCGGATGCGATGATGGCCGATATGATTCCTTCGGAAAAGCGCACCGGCGCGTATGCAATTCTACGGATGATCAACAACGCTGGTATCGCGGTAGGTCCCGCCATTGGGGGACTAATCGTCGCCAGTTCTTATACGGTTGCTTTTTACATGGCCTCAGCCGCCATGTTCCTCTTTAGCCTATTGCTCCTGATAGGAGTGCGCGAGACACTTCAAAAAACCTCACATGCATTTAATCAGGCCACCAAAACTTTGCTTGGCGGTTACGAACGCGTCATCCAGGATCGCGGTTACCTGGCCTTTGTTGGCGCCATTACCATCGGCATGATCGCACCTTTGATGATGTGGACCCTGCTGGCGGTTTACATGAACCGCTACTTCAACATTCCTGAATATCTGTACAGCTGGCTACCAATAACCAACGCATTGATGTGTGTCTTTGCCCAGTACCCGGTGACAATATTCGCCAGCCGCATGCCAGCAAAATACGCCATTACGCTGGGGATGCTGGTGTATGCGCTTGGGGTAGGCAGCGTGGGACTGATGAGTGGTTTTTGGGGCTTTTGGTTAAGCATGGGAATCATGACCGTGGGTGAATTAATCCTTGTCCCTACCGGAACCAAGTACGTGGCAGATTTAGCACCAGAGGATCTACGTGGGCGCTACATGAGTATCTACTGGCTGACCTGGGGCGTTGCTCGCTCGATTGCACCCGTTGTGGGTGGATACCTGCATGATTCGCTCAACCCACAGGCCATTTGGTGGGGGGGGTTGGGCATTGGGCTGGCAAGCACGCTGGCCCTTTTCATCCTCTCGCGCCGTTCGGGCAGCATGACCCAAGCAATCGAGGATGGTGCCCAGTGAAAAACAGTCCATCCCCCTGCCGTGCCCGCGACCTGGGCATTACCCCAGGGATTTTACCTACCGGCGTTAACAACACCATCACAGATGTAGCGGGTGTAACCGTCGGAAACTTCACCCTGGTGCAAGACGACGACATCAGAACAGGCGCCACAGCCATCCTACCCCACCCAGGGAATATATTCCAGGATAAAGTCCCTGCCGGGTTGGTCGTTGGAAACGGTTATGGGAAATTGATGGGCGCTACTCAGGTGGTTGAGTTGGGAGAAATTGAAACCCCCGTTTTGCTGACCAATACCCTGGCAGTTCCGCGCGCAGCCGATGCCATCCTTGACTGGACCCTTTCGCAACCAGGCAACGAGAACTGCCAATCCGTAAATCCATTCGTTGGGGAAACCAATGACGGATTCCTGAACAACATCCGCAAACGCGTACTTACCCCCATGCAATTCCTGACCGCGATCAACAATGCCAAAGCGGGTTATGTTGAGGAAGGCTCAATAGGGGCTGGCACTGGGACCGTCGCCTTTGGTTGGAAGGGTGGTATTGGCAGCAGCTCCCGCAAACTACCCGAAAGCCTGGGCGGTTTCAACCTGGGCGTGCTAGTACAAACCAATTTCGGTGGTATTTTACAAATAGACGGAAAAAAGGTTGGCCTGTCACTCGGGCAATATTACCTTAAGGAAGCACTAAACGACCAATCTGCCGATGGGTCCATCATGATCGTAATCGCAACCGATGCCCCGCTTTCAGATCGCAACCTGACCAGGCTGGCCAGGCGTTCATTTGCGGGCCTGGCGCGCACAGGTGCATCGTTAACAGACGGTTCGGGAGATTACAGCCTGGCCTTCTCAACTGCCCCCGAAGTTCGTCGCACACCTGCCCGCCGACGCCAGGTCCATAGTTTCCCAGAAGTCCCCAATTCTGGCATGTCACCCCTCTTCCAGGCAGTGATTGAGGCAACCGAGGAAGCCATCTTAAATTCTCTCTTTATGAGCACCAGTATGAATGGCTTCCAGGGCACCATCCAGGGACTTCCCCTGGAGCGCGTCCGCAACTTGTTGGAACAAAAGGATCAATGAAATGCCCAGATACATCGCCTTCCTACGCGCCATCAATGTAAGCGGTCGAAACGTCAAGATGGAATACCTGCGCCTTAAATTTGAAGAACTTGGTTTCAACCAGGTGGAAACATTTATTGCCAGTGGAAATGTATTTTTTGAAAGCCCCACACTGGACGAGCCCGACATGGTGAATCGTATTCAAACCCGGCTGGCAGAGAGCCTGGGGTTCCAGGTACCCACTTTTCTACGTACCGATCAGCAGCTTGCCAGCATCGCCCAGTATACTTATACTGCCATTCCAGAATTCAATTCCAACAGCGGCCGTGCATTAAATGTCGCTTTTTTGTCAACCCAACCCAACGAGGACGCCATTTCCAAGCTGTTTTCACTCAAAAATGAAACTGATAACTTCATTGTACACAAACGTGAGATATACTGGTTATGTCAGAAGAAACAAAGCGAATCGACATTCTCTAACGCCGTGCTAGAAAAAACCATGCGCTGCCAGTCAACTATGCGCGGAATCGAAACCATCCAGAAGATGGCTGCAAAATACCAGCTCACTTGAAGCAAATTAATAATGTCTACATTTACTTACCCGATACAGGGTGAAGAAAATAATAACATTAACCTCACTTTTCAAAACAAGACAGTGTTCCCCACTGCCATAAGTGCAGGAATGAAGCATAGGAGATAACTTGATCAAAACACTTACGAATGACGAACTCGACCAATTATTAAATTTCGTTGGTTATGGGCGTTTGGATGCCGATTTGTGGTTCATCGGTTACCAAGAACACATGCCACCAAATACTGATATCCAACCCAGGTTGGAACTTGAACAGGTGGAAGACAGCGCCGAGGCATTGGAAAAACTCGGGATTACTCTTCAATCATTTGCTGAAAACAACCTTCATAACGCCTGGCACGGGATGGCTGAAATTATGCTGCGCCTGGCAAAAAAATCACCCACTGAAACTAATATCCGTGCCTACCTTACCCGTCTACTGGGACGGTCCAATGGCGCGGTTCTGATCGCGAATCTGCTTCCCATCCCTGTCAACATGGATGGCTCGTGGAATTTTGGTAGCGAAATTCCTCAATACGCTGCCCCCAGCGATTATTATGAGGAAGTAAAACCGCTGCGCATGAATTTTTTCAGAGAAATCCTCCATCAACAACTCCCCAAAGTAATTATCGCTCATGGCAAGGAAGCCTGGGCAGATTACCAGGAACTGTTCAAAGATTTCAAGCTGGATGAGCACGGTGAATTTCTGGTAGGTTGGGATGCCAACACAGTGGTCGTCCTTACCGAGGAACTTTCGTCTGAAGCAATGATCGGTAAGTATGAAGATCTGGTCACCCTGATTCTCGAAAACAGCCTGGAAATCGATGTGGAAAAACACACCGGCCCTACCCCACTCTCCAAGGCTGAACTGGCTCGTCAGCAAAAGGAAGCTGCCAAAAAAGTCGCAGCAGCCAAGCGCAAACCCGCCACCAAACACAATGCCTCTGACCCATACTGTGTCTGTGCACAGTGCCTCAGTTACGAAAAAAAATAAGCGAGATGACAGTATTGAAAAGGCCCTCCCCTGTAAATCAGGTTGAGGGCCTTTTTGATGCTATAGCAATTTTTCTTCCAAACGCTGCTTCACAGCCGGCCATTCACTATCAAGGATACTAAAATAAACTGAATCGCGGAAAAGACCATTCTCCAGGATCATGTGATTGCGCAAAATACCCTCACGCTGTGCGCCCAATCTCTCAATGGCTTGTAAAGAACGTGCATTGCGTGAATCGGCTTTAAACTGAACGCGGATGGCGTCCAGGGTCTCAAAAGCATGCTTCAGAAGCAGATATTTGGCCTCGGTATTGACCCTGGTACGTTGGAACTCAACACCGTACCAGGTCCCGCCGATCTCCAACCCACGATGAACAGGACGAATATCCAGGTAGCGGGTAGCACCTGCCAACCGACCGGAGGCCAGGTGCCGAACAGCAAAAGCCAGATCGGTCGCCTGCGCCTGCCTGCTAAGAATATCTCGTACCCAGGATGCCATTTTTTCAGGTGAATTGACATCCCCATATAACATGTACTGCCAAATATTGGAATCGTTGCCGACCTGGGCCAACCCAGGGGCATGGTCTATTGTTAGTGGTTCAAGCCGGACCAAATTTCCATATAACGTTACTGGTTCAATTTTCACACAATACCTGCCGGGAATAATTCCTTCATTTTTTGGGTACGAAAATCAAAAATCCCATTCAGCCTAGCCGCGATCCAGGACGCGTTGAGCAAGTCGCCCAGCGGTCCAAATCCGATTGAATATGTCACCTGATCCGTCATGCAAGTCCCACCGGGTACGGACTCAAAATGATGTTGATGATACCAAAACTGGTATGGCCCTATACGCTGTTCATCGACGAAATATTCCAATTCCCGCACATGGGCTATTTCGGTCAACCAGCGTGAACGGATACCACGGATGAATTCAACCTTGTATTCAATCAATTGTCCCGCGTACATTCTATCCAAAGGATTTGTCACGATTAAAAAGTTCATGTTCGAAGGTGTCATTTCATTCAAATTACGCGGATCGCAAAAATAATCCCACACTCTTTCACGTGCAGCGGGAATAAGTTGCTCTCTGTGCAAAGTAAATACGCTCATGATTTTTCCTGGGTGGGTAAAAATGGCATCGTTGGGCCCGCAATTGCCAGGTATTCGGATAATGCTGCGCGCATGGCAGTACGATCGTCCCACAGGTACTCAGTATTGCCAAAACACATCGATTGTTCGTGCCCCTTGCCACAGGCAATTACCAAATCACCCGGGGAGGCGAGTTGTAGCGCTTTGCGAATGGCATCACCACGGTCCTTCACCCGCCAAAAGGTTTTGCCTTCCAACCCGCCTTTTGCACGTGCACCGACAGCCATTTCATCAAGGATGCCATCAAGTGATTCTGTGCGCGGGTCCTCTGCCGTCAGGATGGTAATATCGGCTAATTCCAAGGAGACCTCAGCCATCATACGTCTTTTTTCACGATCACGCAGCCCAGCCGAACCAAAGACAGCTATCACACGGCCTTTTTCACTGCCTGATGCACGGTGGTTATGCGCCAGGATTAAGCGCGCCGTCTCCAACGAAACTCGCAGCGCATTGGGGGTATGAGCAAAATCAACAATTGCAGTAAAATCCTGTCCAAGTGCAAGCATTTCCATGCGCCCTGGAACTCCGGGTAGGTTTGCTATGCCATGGGCTGCGAAATGGGGGGCAATGTTTAACCCAATTACAGCTGTTGTAATGGCTGCCAGGCAGTTGGACACATTAAAAATACCAAACAGGTGAGATGAAACTTCAAAACGCAGCCCCGCGGCAGAAACAGTGAAGCTTATTCCTTCTGGTTTCTGGGTGATATTTTCAGCATACACCTGAGCCTTGTCGGTCAGTCCATAAGCCAGCATGCGTGGGCCAGGTATGCCGTGCAGATATTCATACGAGGCATCGTCGTGGTTAATCACGGCGAACCCATAATTTCCTTGTGGCTTTGGTTTTGTTTTCCCCAAACCGGTCAACAAGCGAGCCTTGGCAGCCCGGTAGTTTTCATAAGACCCGTGGTAATCGAGGTGTTCGTGAGTGATATTGGTAACCACGGCAATATCAAATTCACAGGCATCCACCCGGTATTGGGCCCAGCCATGCGATGTGGTTTCGAGAATGACGTGGGTAAGCCCGGCTTCGACCATTTTCGCCAGATAAGCCTGAACCTGGGGTGCATCGGGTGTGGTGACGTGGAAACCAGTATCGAGAACCTGGTTGCCGATGACGGCATTGACTGTCGATATCATACCGGTCTTGCAGCCCGCCGCGAGCAGTATCTGGTAAAGAATATTGCAGGTGGTGGTCTTGCCATCCGTTCCGGTCACACCAATCATGGTCAGCTGGCGGGCGGGGTATCCATGGAAGGCTGCCGCAAGGTGAGCAAGGGCCTGGCGTGCATTTTTCACCTTTATATATGGAACTGCCAGGCCAGGCATATCCTGCTCACCCACTACAGCCGCAGCGCCACGGAAGATGGCAAGAGGGATAAATTGGTGCCCATCGGCAGTTTCACCAGGAAAGGCAACAAATAAACCACCCGGCTGCACCTGGCGCGAATCGGAGCTAATCAAAGTAATTTCGGGATCAGCTTGCCGGTCCTGCTCGTATGGGAATGGGAATTCGGAGAAGAGTGTCGATAAGGTGATTGGTGTCATACCCAAAATTTACCACAAAAAGAAAGACCTGACAGGTTTTCGCAAACCTGTCAGGTCCTCATAATTTCACTCGAATTAGCGCAGGTTGGAGCGCAGACCTTCAAGCTTGCCAGAGACAGATCCATCGAGGACCTTATCGCCGACCTTCACAACCAGGCCGCCAAGGATGGCGGGGTCAACGCGGAAGGAGACCGCTTGAGCGCCAGTATTGGAGAGGACATCCTTCTTGATGATATCCTGTTCGTCCTTGGTGAGGGGCAGAGCGCTGGTGATTTCGGCGGAGGTTCCGCTGACACCGGCGTCTTCCATCATAACAATCTTGCCAGCCTTGATGCCAGAGAAGAACTCCTGGATCAGGCCATGCTGGCGTTTGTCATCCAGGGCATCACCAACCAGTTTCTGGGTAGCAGCAATTGAAAGGGCAGCCACCTGTCCACGCAGATCACCGAGAATGCGATTGCGATCTTCTTCGACTTCGGCGAGGGCCTTTTCACGTGCCTTGCCAGCTTCGGCTTCGGCAGCGGCTTTGACATCACGTCCAGCGAATTCAGCGCGCTCAGTGGCTTCGCGAACCATCTGACTGGCCTTGGCCTGGGCTTCAGCAATGATTTTCTGGGCTTCTTTTTCGGCGTTGGCGCGGGCTTCAGCAGCAACACGCGCGTCTTCCAAACCATTGGCAATGGTTTCGCGACGCTTCTCAAGCATACCGATGATCGGCCCCACAATCCACTTGCTGACCACAACGTAAACAATGATGAGGTTTACGATTTGGACTAATAAAAACGAACCATTAATACCTAGTGCTTCCAAAGTAACCTCCTAGTCTTCGTTTAGAAGACAAACAGGATCAAGAGGGCGACGACCAGGCAGTAAATGGCGACCGCTTCGGCGAACGCGATGCCAAGAATCATGTTGGTCTGAATTGTACCGGTGGCATCTGGGTTGCGACCCATCGCCTGCACAGCACCGCTGGCAACAATACCAATACCGGCACCAGCGCCAATCGCACCGATCATCGCCAGACCAGCGCCAATCAATTTAGCAGCAGCAGCATCCATAACTTAAAATCCTCCGTTTAGGTTTCGGGCGGGACGATTTGCCTTGCAAATCGCGCCAAATGAAATATGGTGATTTCCCGGGCAAAGCGCCCGAAAATTTACGCGTGAGCTTCTTCGTGGTGCTCGCCGCCATGTCCCTGGGTTGCCTGGGCCATGAAGGTCATCGCCAACAAGCCAAATACAAAAGCCTGGATGGCGCCCACGAAAAATTCCAACAAGTAGAAAATGGACTGTGCGAACACCGGCACAAGCGAGCCGATGACGAACAACAATACTGAACCAGCGAAGATATTACCAAAAAGACGGAAGGCAAACGAGAGCACTTTCGAAAATTCGGAAACAACTTCCAACAGACCTACGCCAAAATCGATAACGCCGAAAATTGGTTTGGAAAACACCGTGCCCGTATTCCAGAATTTTGAGAAGTACGCACCACCCTGCGCACGCACACCAAATACCTGGATCATGACCACCGCTACCAAGGCTAATGCCACGGTGAAGTTGAGGTCGGTCGAAACAACGCGCACGAACGGGATCAGCAAGTATTCACCATGCTCACCTAGTGCGGGGTTTACCACATTCTGGAATGGACCGAGCGGTTGGATGTTATAAACACCATGAGCTTCGGCTTTTTCAATCAAACCGATCGTCTCAACACCTGGGATCATTTCCGTCCAGTTGGCAACCATCACAAGCAGGGTAATGGTCGCAAACCACGGGAAGATCGCCTTGGTCCACTTACCGGCGGTACCTTCGGTCATGCCATGCAGCATTTCCAGCAGGGCTTCCACGGCGCCAACAATACCGGTTAAAATCAGGTCACCCTTTTTGATGGCTCCGCTGATTGCAATTGCCAGGCCAATGATGACCAGGTCAGCGAACAACAAAGCAACAAGGGTCCCACTCAGGAAGAACGGGCCAAGCGGTGTCGGGATCTTGGCTGTCAACGGCTCGGCAGGCAGGACCACGGTGGGCATAACCACCTTGATTCCCAAACCAATACCAAAGAAGCCAGTGAACAGGAAAAGACCAAGTATGAATGCCGCGAGCACAACCCAACGACCCCACACTCTTTGTTTGCGAGTCTCTGTCACGATTTGCTACCTCCTTCATTAATATCGTCGTTCTTTTTTTTGTTATCTGTTTTTATCCGGCTGGTTGCACCCTGTACAATTTTCAACATCAAGAAGATCGTCAGGGGCATGCTGGCAACCATCAAAAGCATGGTAAACAGCGGTTTTGTTTCAAATGTCCGATCCAACCACAGGCCAGCAATGAGTGCACCAAAAATAATTACTAGCGTTACAAGCCCCACCTGCCCAGCGACCGCCGCCATGGCCAGGTTGTAAACATACTGCTGACGGTCTTTTTCAGGGTCTTTTGGCTCACTCATGGTTGCGGATTATATCACAAAGGTTTTTTATCAGTAAAGCAGGAACACCCATTTTAAGGTGTTCCACCTCTCAAATTGGAGGTGGAACACCGAGATGGAATGCTTAGAACAGGCTCAAGGCTGCGTTTGTGGAAAAACCAAACCAGGGCGCAAAGACCGAGCCCACCAGCACGATACCGATGGTCAGAACGACCATCGCGATCACAAATGGACGTGAGACTGGGATCGGATGTGCTTCCTCATTTTCGCCTTCCATGCGGTACAGATACACATACTTAAGCACGGTCAGGTAGTAATAGAGACCAACAATTGAATTGAGTACGCCCGCTACGACCAGCCAATACCAGCCTGCCTGCACTGCGCCAGCGAAAACCAAAATCTTGGCCATAAAACCGCCGAAGGGCGGCATACCAGACAGGGAAAGGAAAGCAACCAGCATGGCCAAGCCCAGGTAGGGGGAACGGCGTGACATACCGTCGTAAGAGCGGATTTCATCCGAACCCGTAATGCGTCCGAAAGCCATGACGATACCGAAGGCTGCCAGGTTGGTCAAAATATATGCCATCAGGTAGAAGACCACACCTGTGACACCCAACTGATTATTGGCCACCACACCGATCAGAGCGTAACCAGCGTGCGCAATGGAAGAATAGGCTAACAGGCGTTTAATATTGGTCTGACCAAGCGCTACCAGGTTGCCGAGGGTCATGGACAGCACCGCCAGGATGGCCAGCAGCAACTGCCAATGTTCAGCCACCTGGGGGAAAACAGTCAGGAATAAGCGCAGTAGCACGGCAAAACCAGCTGCCTTGGAAGCCGTCGAAAGGAACCCTGCCACAGGGGTGGGAGAACCTTCATACGTATCCGGCGCCCAAAAATGAAACGGAACCAGTGAAACTTTGAAACCAAGCCCAACCACCAGCAGGAACATCACGCCTACTGAAATCGGGTTGAGAGTCAGGAAATAACTGCGCATGCCAACAAACTGGGTTGTGCCAGAAAAGCCATAAACCAACGAAAGACCATACAGAAAGATCGCGGAGGTCAAGGCACCAAATAACAGGTATTTGAAACCAGCTTCGGTTGATTTTTTATCACCCAGCAAAAATCCAGCCAGTACGTACATGGGGATGGATGTGGTTTCGATGGCCAGGTACACCATCACTAAGTCGGCCGAAGATGCCATCAGGCTCATACCGATAGTGGCACAAAGCAGAAGCAGATAGGCTTCCGCACGCTTACCAAGGTTATCGACATCCATCATGAAAATGGCTGTGATGGCTGCGCCAAAGGTGAACAACATCTTGAATACGAAGGCTAGCCAATCAAAACGGACCATGCCGCCCAGGGCCAGGGTTGACTGTGTGGGTTGGCCAACCAGCATGCTGATCACCATCACGGCGGTTAAACCTCCAGCGGTCAGCCAACCCAGGCTTACGCGGCGATTTTCTTCCTTCCAAAAGGGGTCAAGCACCAAAACCAACAGGGCGACCACGAGGATCAGGATTTCAGGCAGGATAGCCAGAATATTGATGCTCATTTATGCACCTCCCAGCAGGTTCAGAACATTCTGAACACCCTGCGATACCATCGGCACCATCAGGTTCGGGAATAAACCGATGGCGATCATGATCGTGCACAGCGTCACCAAGGCCACCTTATCCAGCGGAGAAATGGGGTGAATATGGCCTTCTAATTGGGCAGGAACTTCCCCAAAGAAAGCGCGTCGTATGGCCAGTAATACATAGGCCGCTGTGATGACAATCGAGATGGAGGCGATAATCGCCGCCACGCCGGATTTTTGCCAGACACCCATAAAAATCGGGAACTCAGCCACAAAGCCGGAGAAACCGGGCATGCCCATGGAAACCAAGCCACCAATGACAAAAGCAATTGCCACCCATGGCAGAGGCTTGACCATGCCGCCCAGTTCTGGAATTTGACGAGTGTGAGCCCGGTCGTAAACCATACCGACCGCAGCAAAGAAGAGAGCCGTCATCACACCGTGCGAGAACATCTGCATGCCTGCACCAGTCATGCCTTCGCGGGTTAGCGTTGCAAACCCAAGTGATACCAGGCCCATGTGCGACACAGATGAAAAACCAATCACGTATTTCAGGTCGGTCTGGATCATGGCGATAAAGGCACCGTACACCACGTTCACCATTGCCAATCCAAAGATCAACCACGCCCAGGATTTGGCACCCTCAGGCAGCAGCATGATCCCAACCCGCAGGGCAGCAAAAGCACCCAACTTCATCAAAACACCCGCGTGGAACATGGAAACTGCGGTAGGCGCAGCGACGTGACCATCTGGAGACCAGTTGTGGAAGGGGAAAATACCGCCCAGGATGGCAAAGCCCATGAAGACCGGCATAAACCACAAGTATTGGAATGAGGAAGAAAAACCGGCCTTTTCCAGTTCAAGCATGTCAAAGGTTAAGACACCATGCATCTGGTAATTGGTGAAGTACATGGCCAAACCACCGATCAGGGCGAAAACCGAGCCGATGAACAGGTAGAGGGTCAACTTCATGGCGGCGTATTCGCGTGTAACCTTCCAACCCCAGATTGCGATCAGCAAGTACATCGGAAAGACCGCGATTTCATAGAAGAAGAACAACATGAACAAATCGAGGGAGACAAACACCCCGAAGACACCACCCGCCAGCAAGAACAGGAAGGCAAAGAATTCACGCGGACGGTCATCGACACCCCAGGAAATCAGCACACCGGTGAACATGACGATACCGGTTAGCAACACCAGTGGAGCACTCATGCCATCCACGCCTACGTGGTAAGAAATTCCCAAAGCTGGCAGCCAGTTATATTTTTCAATAAACTGGTAAGTAAGGGAGGGGTGGACATATACCTGGTAATAGACCCAGGCAGAAAGCACCAGGTCAAAGACAGCCGCCGCAAGAGCGGTCACGCGGATTTCCGTCTTGCGCTCAGGTTTATAGGTGAGCATCAGAACGGATATGACCAGCGGGGCAAAAACGATAAGACTCAGGATCGGAAATTGCATTTGCGCACCTCGCTCTAGTGGAACAGCATGACCATGGCTTTATTGATCACATCCAGCAAACCCATCGGCCAGATGCCGAGGAAGAGGATCAGGATCATAAGCGGGGCCATCACCAGGATCTCGCGCGTATTGATATCGGTCAGACGATGCTCGCCGTGAGCCCAATGCTCATTCAACGGACCGTGCAGGACCTTGCGGATGCCCTTGAGAATATAAGCGCCAGTAAACAGTAAACCTATCATGCTAATGGCGGTGAAGACCGGCAGGAGCGGTAAAGAACCGCGCACAACCAGGAATTCGGATACAAAGCCATTCAACCCGGGCAACCCCAGAGAAGCCATACTGGTGAAGATCAGGATGCCACCGTACACCGGCATTAGCGGGAAGAGCCCGCCGAATTCCTCAAGGTTACGTGTGTGTGTTCTCTCATAGATCACACCCACCAGGAAGAACATGCCAGCCGCGGAAAGGCCATGGTTGAACATTTGCAAAACAGCGCCATTCAAGGCGATGGTTGCGTTCGGAGTGCCAATGGCCGTGGCGGCCGCGGCGATACCCAGCAGGACGAAGCCCATATGGTTGACGGATGAATAAGCCACCAGGCGTTTAAAGTCGGTCTGACCGTAAGAAGCAAATGCGCCAAACACGATCGCCATCGTCGCCAGGAATGCCAACCAGCCGGCATACTGTTGAGATTGAACCGGGTAGAAGGGCAGCACCAAGCGCAAGAACCCGTAAGCACCCAGTTTCAGCAGGACACCTGCCAGGATCATAGAGCCGGCGGTGGGAGCTTCAGTGTGCGCATCAGGCAACCAGGTGTGGAAGGGCCAAACTGGCACTTTGAGTGCAAAGGCAACCACGAAAGCCCAGAAAGCAATTGTCTTGACTGTACCAACCGTGGTCCCAAGCATCAGACCATCACTAGGCAGGTCATTCCAGGCCTTGTAAAGATAAGCCATGTCGTAGTTCTGGAATAACACGCCCAGTAACTGGATGGCCAGCAGCAGACCCAAGGAACCAGCCATGGTATAGATCATAAACTTGAGCGAAGCATAGTTGCGTGCGGAAACTTTCATGCCGCCCCACAACTCCCTTTCACCCTTGGGGCTACCCCATTGGTTAATCAGGAAGTACATCGGCACCAGGCCAATTTCCCAGAAGACAAAGAAAATCAGCAGGTCCATCGCCATGAACACGCCCAGCATGCCAGCCTCGAGGAAGAGGAAGAGCATCATGTAGGCTTTGACCTTCTCAGAAATGCCGAAGGAAGCCAGCAAGGCCAGCGGGGTTAACAGCGTGGTCAGCAGCACCATCGAGAGGGATAATCCATCGATACCCACATGGAAAGTGGAATGGATGGCGTCATACCAGGGATACTGTTCCTGGTACTGGAAACCCGCAGCACTGGAGTTAAACATGGTCCATAGCCAGACCGTCAGGCCCAACGGAACCAGGCTGGCAATCAGCGCAGTCCAACGAATGGCTTTTACCTGGTCGGAGGGCAACAAGAAGATGACCAGGGCCGAAATGACCGGGAAAAACAGGATGGTGGTCAGCAGGTGAGTGCTAATGAAGTCCATTGGTCCACTCCCTTACAGGAAATAGTACAGCAAGGCGGCGATGATAAGAAGCACACCCACTGAACTGATCAAATAGGATTGTACGCGGCCGGTTTGGGAGTATCGAAGAGCCTGACCCTTCCAGAACAGCTCGGCCACGTTGTCACCAAGGAATTCGTTGATGACTGGTTTATCAAATTTATTTCGCAGGACATCCCCAATTGCCAGGGCAAGACGGGAGACACTGTGTAATACGCCATCGATCACGGTGCGATCCATCCAGGGGGTAAAGACCTCAGAGACCCAAATCATGGGCTTGACCACATAGTGAGAGTAAAACTCATCGAAGTACCATTTGTTCTTCAAGAATGGGTAGAGCCCGCCCAGTGGTTTTTGAAGCGGATCTGGTTGACCCTTTTTAACGTCCTTATAAACAAACCAGCCCAATCCCAGGCCGCCCAGGGCTACGACCAAGGAGGTCAGCAGCGGCACCCAATTGAAAGCCAGGGCTTCGGGTTCTTCTATCAAAGTGGCACCGACAAATCCGTGGAACCAGTTGGGCAGCAAGCCACCCAGCAGCGGGAAATGTTCTGGGATACCAACCCAACCGTAGCCAATGGCGAAGACCGAAAGTACCACCAGTGGGGTAGTCATGGTCCAGGGAGTTTCGGAAGCATGCTCGGCTTCCTTGGTGCGGGGAGTACCCAGGAAGGTCAGCGTAATCTGGCGCATGGTATAGAAAGCTGTCATCAGCGCGGCGATGGCCAGGGTCAGGAAGATGACCCAGTGCCCATGCCCAAAGGCATCAGCCAAAATCTCATCTTTGGACCAGAAGCCAGCGGTCACCAGCGGGAAGCCGGAGAGTGCGAAGCCACCGATCACGAAAGTCCAGAAGGTAATGGGCATCTTGTCCTTCAGACCACCCATATTCCACATATCCTGCGGATCAACAGAGTGATCGCCGGTGTGCAGGACGCCGTGTTCCATACCATGGATGACCGAGCCGGAGCCCAGGAAGAGCAGTGCCTTGAAGAAGGCGTGCGTCACCAGGTGGAAAGCCGCCGCCACGTAAGCGCCGATACCCAGCGCGGCAATCATGAAGCCGAGCTGGGAGATGGTCGAGTATGCCAGAACCTTCTTGATATCGTTCTGCGCCAGCGCGATGGTCGCCGCAAAGAGCGCGGTGAAGGCACCGATGAAGGCGATGATGCTCATGGTAGTGGTCAACTGGTGACCATTCCAATCCGCAGTGAAGAGTGGGAAGATGCGGATGACCATGTAAACGCCAGCCGAAACCATCGTCGCCGCATGAATCATGGCGCTGACGGGGGTGGGGCCTTCCATGGCATCTGGCAACCAGATATGCAGAGGCCACTGGGCAGATTTGCCGACAGTGCCGATGAAGAGGAGCAAGCCAATCAACCCGGCAGCGGAGAGCCCAAGGATGGGCGTGGCGGTGGTCGCCAGCACATGCAAGGTCTCTTCATTGTAGAAAATTTCGCGGTAATTGAGGGTGCCGGTTGAGTAATACAGGAAAGCCAGGCCCAAAAGCATAAAGACATCACCCACACGGGTGGTCATAAAGGCTTTGACCGCCGCGTTACGGGCGGAAGGCTTGGCATACCAGAAGCCAATCAGCAGGTAAGAACACAGGCCCATGATTTCCCAACCGACGAAGAGAGTCAGCAGGTTATCCGAGACCACCAGCGTGTACATACCGAAAGCAAATAAGCCCAGGAAGGCAAAAAAGCGCGAATACATCGGTTCCACCGAAAGCACTGTGTGCTTGTGACCATGTTCATCAGTCACACTAGCACCATGCGGGGGTAGACCGGGGTGGTCATGATCACCCTTGGGCTGTCCGAAATTATGATAGCCAACGGAATACAGGAAGATCATGAAAATGGTGCAGCTCACAAAGAACAACACCACCGCCGAAAGCGGGTCAATCTGGACGCCAATATTGAAAAAGGTGTCACCCGTTGGCAGCCAGGGGATGGAATTGCTAAAAATGGTCTTTCCAAATTCTTCAGTGCCCAGGGCTCTGAAGAAAACAACCATACTGCCAAGCCACGAAAGTACGGCCGCACCAATCCCAATACTATGGCTGAGGGCCTTCGAACGGTTGGTGAAGAGCACAATCAAGAAAAATGCCAGCAGCGGCGGGAGGGGGATCAGCCAGATGATAGTTTCTGTCGCCATAACTTGTCTCCTACCACTTCATCAGGTCAAGCTCGTCCGCAATAACAGTATTGCGGCGGCGATAAACCGAGTAGATCAAGGACAAACCGACGGCCACTTCAGCAGCAGCGACGGCAAAGACGATGATCGCGAAGACCTGCCCGGCCATTGACGCAGTGTTGCCATAGCGCCAAAAAGCCACCAGGTTGATATTGACTGCATTTAGCATCAACTCAACACTCAGCAGGATGGCGACGGCATTGCGCCGTGCCAAGACACCAAATAAGCCAACGCTAAAAAGCGCGGCCGAGAGAAACAGGTACCAGCTCAATGGGATCATGTGCGCCTCTTATTTCTTGTTCATCGCCACATAGGCGGACCCAATCAGAGCGGCCAGCAGCAGAACCGAAGCCACTTCAAAAGGCAGGACAAATGCATCTGGCGAAGTGAGGGCAACGCCCAGGTTGGTGAGGGTTGCGTTTGCACCGCCAGCAATCTCAGCGGGCAAAGTCGCGCCACCATTCCAGCGGAGTAGCAACAGCACCAAACCCGCCAGGGTTACCACACTCATCAAGGCAGCCATTGGCCAGGAAGCATTCAACTGGGGAGATTTGTCCAACATCTCGCGGCGGGTAAGCATCACGGCGAAGATGAACATAATCGCAATCGCGCCAATGTACACCACCACCTGCACTACTGCCAGGAACCCGGCTTCAAGCACGGCATACAACACGGCAACGCCAAACAGGGTGGCGATCAACCACAAAGCCGCGTGGATCAAATTACGCGTTGTGACCACCATCACGGCCGAAGCGATGATCAGCGCCGCGCTCAGGATAAAAATGATTTGCGTAGCATCCATACATCACCTCTCGTTAGTGCTGCGCCGCTGGTTGGGGCAGTTCGGTTTCAATGCGCTGCTTCCGGCTGGATGCGCGCAAGATCTCGATCGTCACCCATCCAAGGATCACATTTGATGCGAACATAGCCAACGCATACACCCAATAATCAGCGGTTCTAAACAAAGAATTCACAATTGCCGTTACAACCAGCAGTGCGAAACCGACCGGGGTCAAGAATTTCCAGTTGAAGGCCAACATGTGGTCAATGCGGATACGAGGTACGGTGTATTTGATCCACATAATCACCCAGTAACCAATCATGGCCTTGGCAACGAAATAAAACACAGCCAACAAGGGAGACTGGCTAGCCCAAGGACCATGCCAACCGCCGAAGAACATGACGGATAGGAAGCCACCGAAGGTAAAGGCGTGCAGAAGTTCGCCCGCATAGAATAAACCGAACTTCATACCGGTGTATTCAATGTGATAACCCGAAACAATTTCTGACTCACCTTCGTTCAGGTCGAACGGTGAACGCCCCAACTCGGCAATGGCTGAAACCAGGAACAGCAGTGCGCCCAGCGGTGACAAGATGAAAAACCACTTGCCACCCGATTGGGCCTCAGTAATCACCTTGAGGCTGAGCGAACCAGTCAGGATGGTGGGGATTAATAAGGCCACTACCATGGGAATTTCAAAGGAAATCATGGCAGCTACCTGGCGAAAGGCACCCAGCAGAGCATATTTATTGTTGGATGACCAGCCCGCCATGATGATGGAAAGCGTACCGATTGCGCCGGCAGCCACCAGGTAGAGCAAGGCGACATTCAAATCCGTTCCAAAAATATTGGACGCCAACGGCACCACCGCCCAAAGCAGGATGACCGATGCCAGGGACAAGATAGGCGCCATGTTATAAACCAGCTTGTCGGCTCCGGTCGGAGTGATGTCTTCCTTGATGATCAATTTGATAATGTCAGGGAAAGGCTGAAAGAGACCAAACGGGCCAACCCGGTTCGGGCCTAGTCGGCCTTGGAAACGAGCCACCACTTTGCGCTCTACCCAAACAAGCATAATATCGAGAACCATGATTGCTGTAATTAGCAGCACAATCCCCAGGAGATTAACAATCACGTTAGCCAGTGAGCCATTCATTCCCCAGCCTGTCAACGTAAGCATCAATCCGTTGTAAACAACATTAATTGGATCTGTCCAAAAACTCATGGAGTACTCCTCATATTACCAACGAAAAGGCTGAGAGGAGAATATGCTCCTATCAGCCTTTCCAAATGGTCTGGACATTAAACCCATTCAAGCATCCCTTTTCGCCAGGCAAACGAAAGCCCAGCCATCAGGATGAGAATGAATAAGACACCCTCTGCCACTGCAAAAAATGGCAAAGCGTTAAGCGCCAGAGCCCATGGGAACAAGAAAACTGTTTCCACGTCAAAGATCAAGAAAACTAGCGCAAATATATAGTACTGAGCCTTAAACTGAACCCAGCTCTCCCCCACCGTTTCAATACCGCACTCATAGGTGCTTTGCTTGATGGGATTGGGCTTTTTGGGCGCAACCAATGCTGAAAAAGCAATTGGTATGATTGGGATCAGGACCCCAACCAATAGAAAAAGGCCAATATACATCCAGGGATTCTGCATAGAAACTCCTTCAGTCAATTGGGTCTTTTATCACAATACATGCTTGAGTCATTCTATCACAGGGGTTGAAAGCTGAAAACTTACCCTTGTATGGAATCAATATGATATTTGTCATGTATCGGAGTTCGAAGGCCTGGGAAACGCAAATTCGACAGCTTCAAGGCCTCAAGCGCTTCCAAAATCCGATCAAAATTTTCTCAAGGAAAGGAAAACCAAGGAGTGAACTAAGCAGTGCGCCAGAAAAACCCAACCACCGCGTCGGGTTTGCCTTAAGACCCAGGAAAGAGGTGGCCTCAATTTCGATCGGTTGGGCAAATAACGCCAACCGGCTTTCGGAACCCTGCGCCTTGGGGACAAAGTGTAAATAGAACCAGACTGTTCCTTTGAATTTTCCTACTTCGCCAGGCAAAACACTCCAGAAAAACGTAACCTTCTGCCCAGGTAATAATGTCTCGCTGACCATTTCAGCAGGGCGCACATCCAAACCTGCCATATCGAGGCGAGCTTCAGCCAGGACATTATGCGTATCAAAGACATTGGAAATATTTATCACTTCACCTTGAACGCTGCTTCCGGCGCTGATGACCGTTGGGGTCAGGTTACCCTGCTCATCCAACTCCATGGTCAGCCTAACAAGGTCTGAATCACCAGCGCGGATACGGGGTGGAAACTCAAGGGTTAGCAAGCGTCGTTCAGGAACCGCCGGCGGCAGCAGCACCTGCTGAGCACTGGTCGGGACAGCCACCCGGGTTGCAAAAGCTTCGATGGGACGTTGAGACATGCACGCACCCAGCAGAAGCAGCAAAGGAAAGTAAACGATCAGGAATGGAATGCCTTTCAGTCTTTTTTTCATCATACTCGTTGACTTTCAAGTAGTTCCTTACCGATCAACTTCCTCAACTTCTGTATACCAACGTATCCGCGTACCGACCTTATCACGTACCTTCCAAAGGATGGGCTTATTAACTCTATTCAACAGGCGACGGAGGGTATTGATTCGTTCGAGTACACACTGTTGCTGGGCTTCATCCAGGCCAGGATTTTGCTCAACAAGGATGGTTTCCACCTTGCTCAAGGTAATGGTAAGGGTTTTGTATAAACCCCAGTCTTTGAGACACAGGCGAGTAATACGATCGATATTAATGACCCCATCATCATTAAATCCAACTTCGTTATCCAACAAGAGGGAAATGATGTCGAGGGCGTCTTTTCTATTCAATTCCACTATTTGAATCTTGGAAAGAAATAATTCCGCCAAGGGAACCGTGACGGGATGCGCATCCAACCGGTCTTTCATCGGCAGTTTGTGGCACATCTCAAAGTCGCCCACAAAGACATCAATCCGCCGTCCCTGGACACTGTCAAAGAAAATCTGGCGACGATCACCATTCAACAAATTGAAATTCTTTTCCGGGACATACCCGAGGCTGGCAAAAAAGGGTTCCAGCCTCGGTTTGTCCTTTTTGGGAACCACCAGGTCAATATCGGGATAAGAACGTTGAAGCGCACGATGACTTGCAGACGGACTGTGTAATTTAATGGCCAGCCCGCCGATCAAGCGCAAGCGAATATTCGCCTCGCGAGCGGCGTCCAGTACACGCGTCATTTCTTCCACGATATCCAGATATGGTGGCATGTTTTTTCCTTTTTGACCTTTCAGACTTCAAATAGCCGGACGAACAGTCTATTCGGAGGGTATTTCCTGGTGAACTTTCTCAATATCAATACCGGTTTTCTTGCGATAAGCACGGAAACCATAATAGATGATCGCCGCCAGGCCATACATGATCGCCATATAAATAACGGATGGCGTATTGGCCAAACTAATGCCATACAGAGCGGTGCCATTCAACCACGGGTCGAACAACCATTCCACCAGCAGGAAACACAGGAAACCGCCAAAAATTAAACCAGCAACTGTAATCAACGGAATGCCGAGTACTTTGTACTTGGCGATCGGGGAAGCATTGTAAAGATCGGGCTTGCGATAAGGAAGCAGGATAGCAGCAATGGCAGTCCCCAGGTAAGTGACGGCAATCACCAGGGTTGAATCAAGCGTCAGGGAACGGAAGTTAAAGTGATTGTAGGCGAAGAGATATGAGACGATGATGGAAGGGATCACCATCATGAGCAGCGCATAAAGTGGGGTGCGCGTGCGTGGTTCAATTTCTGCCACCTTCTCAGGCAGCAAGCGATCGAAAGCGGCCGCAAAAATGACACGTGTGGAAGAAAGGAAGACAGTACCACTCCAACCAAACCACCACATGCTCATCAAGGCCACTACAATGAACTGCACCAAGCGGTTACTAGTCAAGAAAACTGCCAGCAAAGCGGGGTAGGGCCAAACCGGGAAGGCCGGTTCGGTGGTGGTGTAACCCCAGGTGTAATTCCAAAAGGCTCCATTGGCCTGCATGTAAAAATCCCAACCGATGGTTTTGGAAATCGCCAGAAGCACAACAATGGCAAGCAAAGTGGTGGCACCCAAAGCCCAGGCCATGCCAGAAAAATTGCGTTTGAAATCCGTCGCGCCGCGCACCTCACCATACAAGGTAGCGCCCCAGTTAGGCCACAAGTTAAAAAACACCAGGTAAGGCATGGTCAGGAAAATCAGACCGATCGAACCACCGGTGAGTGGCATGGCAGCGCCAGCGTCCTTGCCAAGTGCAACAGTAGCATCATAAACGCCTGGTTTGGCACCAAACAACGCCACCGAGTTACTCTCCAACCCGGCCTTGAAAGCCTCTGGTGAACCAGTCAACAGCAAACCGAGTACGATTAGCAGCCCCAGCATACCACCGTAAAAACAAATTTTCTGGATGCGCGCGTATGTCTTCATCCCCAACATGATATAGATGGACACCAACGTCAGGGTAATCAACGCTGTAACAAAGAGCCCTAGCGAACTCTGACCAAACCACAGGGCCAGGTCTTTGGCACCAAGGATGCCCAATAATGGTGTAATTACGATATGGCGTAACATATCACTGTAAAGTGGTACCCATAGCCAAAGGATGAACCACCAACCAGTCACTGACAGGATAAAGCCAGTGGCGCCTCCCAGCACCCGGCTTTGCCAGACATAATCGCCACCCGAACGAGGCATGACAGCAATCAAGGCGGAATACACCACAACCTCGAACACTATGAACAACGCACTGATGATTAACGCCGGTATCAAGCCACCCTGCAGATAATACATCTGGCTGAAACTATACAACCCGAGGGTCACCAGGTTAATGGAAAACAATGCGTATACAAACGCATCAAAAACCGACCAAGACCGGACGAGGCCGGTCGCCTTGCGCACGAACAAATCTGACATTTCACCTTCTCCTTTGGTAATTTGTTTGTTCTGATATTGCAGCAGGATGATTGCTACCCGCTGGTGAGCACATAGCTGTCGATTTTTTGTTTTCCCAATTTAACAATCGTACCAAGTAAGGTGCCTTGTTCATACATCGACCCGGGATTGATACAGAGGGTCTTGCCAATGCGAGAGGATCCACGCCCCTCATGGATATGACCATGCAATCCCAGCAGAGGTTGATGTTTTTCAATTGCAGTCCGTAGTGCACTGGAGCCGGTTGGCTTGAGCGCATTTCCCGCATATTTTGGACGAAGCTGCGCATCCAACTCGGGAGCTTCGTCGAGATTGGAATTGTAAGGAGGAACATGAATATTGAAGATAGCCCGCTGAGGATCTTTTAAATCCTTGATCATGGCATCATAGCGCTGTGCCAATTGGGGTTCATCCTCTTCGCGATAGGTGTTCCAAGGTGTGCGATTCGACCAACCTGAAGTGATCATCTCGTGGTGAGCGTCTATTTGGATCACCCGCCCTTCCGCCAGGGTAATATGCGGATTGGCGCGGATGATATCGTCGACTTCAAAACGATCATCGTTTCCAGGAGATACGTATACACGCATACCGGTACCCGCCAGCTTGCGAGCCGCAATCTCCATCCACTGCTCAACCACCTTGAGCGCTTCAGAAATAAACAGGTTGTATATTTTATCGGGGTCTTTGGAAAGTTCCGCGATCTCATCGGGAGAAGTCAGGTAAGGATAATACCCCCGACTACGGATCTTTTTTATCATTTCAGCCAATTCATCGGCACCATTCAGTACAAACTGCTGCTGAAGCAAGGTTGTGTTGTACACCCCTCCACCCTGCTCAATGATCGGCACAATAGCCTTGCCTGTCATGTCACCACCGAGGATGAGCACATCCGCTTCGTAAAATTTCCCCGCATTGAGGAACTTGTTCCAACATATATCCGAACCATGTATATCGGTGGCGAAGAAAATTGTGGTCAATTCTGGCTCCTGAAAATTTAAATAAGCAGAACAAAACAATCCGCGCCGTAAATGGCACGGGTAACCTCAAAGAAGTGATTTTGAACAGCGCAAAAGTTATTCGCTGGTTGATAGCTGGAGGGGGTGGGTAACTGCATTTCGGTTGGGTGTATCTTCTGACGACGGACAATACGCGTGCCAGGTAAAAAGCTCCAAGCAAGCGCAGCCACCGAAATTACCAGCAAAACCAGTGTAATGAACAACCTGAGACGGTTTATACCCATGAGCGCTATTATACCTTTGGATAATCCGAAATCAACTAAATGAAGGCTAATTTTGTAATATTTCAACAAACGTGGAGAAGTATTCCTTGCATCGCCATAAAATTGGCAGGAATTTTTCAGCCAAAAATCATTATCGGCAAATTTTGATGCATTTCTACTAAATTTGGCTAATTTTCCCCGACAAGCTATCCAACTAATCTACCTAAAACTGCTCCATGTTATATGTTTCCACTGCACAAACCTACCTGGAGGTGACAAATGACACCAGTAAATACACTATTCTTCCTGATCAATAAAACACATCACCTTTAAAGGAAAATGCGTGCTAAACTTTTCAACGTTCTTCTATAACCCCGATCACTAAGGAGAAAAAATGCCCTACTACCCCCCCGAACCATTCCGAATCAAGGTTGTGGAACCGATCAAGCTGGTTTCTCCCGCGGAACGGCGGATTGCCATCGCCGAGGCTGGTTACAATGTTTTTGCACTAAAAGCCAAAGATATTTTCATCGACCTGTTAACTGACTCCGGAACAGGTGCAATGAGCCAGCACCAATGGTCAGCGTTGATGGAAGGGGATGAATCATATGCCGGGGCACGCTCATATTTTCGGCTTAAAGAAGCAGTGGAAGATATTTTCGGGTTTAAATATTTCTTACCCACCCACCAGGGCCGTGCAGCAGAGAACATCCTGGCAGCCGTACTGGTAAAACCTGGTTGCCACATTCCATCGAATATGCACTTCGATACTACCGATGCCAACATCCGCGCCCGCGGCGGACGCCCGGTCAACCTGGTTATCGAGGAAGCTTTTGACCCCGCTAATTTACACCCGTTCAAAGGCAATATGGACCTGAAGAAGCTGAAAGCTTACATTGAAGAAACAGGTTCGCAAAATATTCCGATGGGCATGATTACCGTCACAAACAACGCCGGGGGTGGGCAGCCGGTTTCGATGGAAAACATCCGCAGCGTTGCAACCCTTTACCACTCCTACAATATTCCATTCTTCATTGATGCGGCTCGCTATGCTGAGAATGCTTATTTCATCAAGCTACGTGAACCTGGCTATGCAGATAAAACCCCGATTGAGATCGCTCGTGAAATGTTCTCGTACGCAGATGGTTTTTGTATGTCTGCCAAGAAGGATGCCATCGTAAATATTGGCGGTCTACTCGCCCTCAATGACCCGGCTGTCTTTCAAAAAGTTTCAAACGAATTAATCCTGCGCGAAGGATTTGTTTCTTATGGCGGCCTGGCCGGGCGCGACCTGGATGCCATGGCTGTTGGTCTTTACGAGGGGCTTGATGAAGATTACCTGGCCTACCGCCTCAGCCAGACCGCCTACCTGGCTGGTCTACTGCGCGAACAGGGCATCGGACTGATCGAACCGCCCGGTGGTCACGCAATCTATCTGGATGCCGGCGCTTTGCTACCGCACATCCCGCACGGTGAATTCCCCGGGCAGGCGCTGGCAGTGGAAATGTACCTGGAAGGTGGCATACGCGCCTGTGAAATAGGATCCGTCATGTTTGCTCATCCAGACCCCGACACTGGTGAAATGGTATATCCACGCCTGGAACTGGTTCGACTGGCCATCCCCCGCCGGGTCTATACGCAGTCACACCTCGATTACCTGGCACAATCACTGGGGAAAATCATCCAGCGTGCTTCGGAGCTGCGCGGCCTGAAGTTCACCTATGCGCCCGAACTTCTCCGTCACTTTACAGCCCGCTTTGAAAGATTGTAAATAAACCCACGAATACCAGAAAGCCCGCTAATCCATGAGTGGATCATCGGGCTTTCTTTGTTATGGATTTTAATTTTGAATCCGCCGTTGATTCCAACCACTCTGTCCGCAAGCTGACGCCATTCACTCAGGCAGCTGGGTTCACCCCCACAAATATCTAAAAAATGGCTGTGAGCCCCCACGAATCAAAACACGCGGGCATGATGGCCCGCGTGTTTTGATTCATAAAAGTAGATTCAGGCTTTTTCCAACACCATCATCTCGTTAAAAGAGCGTATCGAAACTTCTAACATGCTTAAATCCGGTTCACGCGTGGTCAGTTTTTGCAATGCCAGGTTTGGGGCAATCAGCAAGCGCACCAAGGGCGAAGACAGGTTGTTGGCCATCCAGCGAATATATTCTAGGGCCACACCGGCCAGAACGGGGATCAGCAGGATACGAGCCAGGATTTGAAGAATCACGGGCAGTGGGTGCAAAAAGCTATAAGCCAGGATCGACAAAACAGCCAGAGTCAGCAGGAATGAGGTACCACAACGCGGATGTTCGAGCGGAAATTTAGCCACGTTTTCAGGCGTCAGTTCCGCACCGGCTTCAAAGGCATTGATGGTTTTATGTTCAGCGCCATGATATTGGAAAACACGTTTGATCTCAGGCATCAGGCCAACGGCCCACATGTAAGCGCCAATCAACACCAGGCGGAATACACCTTCCACTCCCGCCGCGCCCCAGACGCCCAAACCAAGCGATTGGCTCAGTTTTCCGACCCCATAAGGCACCAGGAAGAAAATGCTGATCCCAAGCAAAATGGAAAAAGCCAGGGTGCCATACAAAAGTGGCCCTTCCAATTTTTCGTCTTCGCCCGTCTGCACATTGGCTGAGATCGTCAGGGCCTTCATACCGAGACCCAGCGCATCCCATAACAGGATTACCCCGCGTAAAAATGGGATTTTCGCCATTTTTGATTGGTAAATACCCGAAAGTTTCTCAGTATGAACAATTATTTGCCCATCAGGTGCGCGCATGGCAATGGCAAGAGCATTCCTGCCACGCATCAGCACACCTTCCATCACC
>CAIVSQ010000212.1 GCA_903908605.1 uncultured Anaerolineae bacterium | reverse complement strand
TCCTGGCTTTTTTCTGGGCTGATTTGTTTTTCGGCAAGCAACCATGTGATCGCTTTATGAATATCGCTTTCATCCAGGTTGGTCCAATCCCAAACCATCATCGGATAATTGAACCATCCGACGGTGTGCCAGGCAACGCTGCGCATTTCAAAGATGTCTTGCTCTGTCTTGCCGCGTTGGCGGAGTTCGTCATGGCAGCGCTGGTAATAAACGTGGGAGAATTCTGTGTCGAGAATTTCCTGGCAAACGAGCTCCCAATTTGAGTAATTTTTAAAGCTGAGGTGGCGATCCTGTTCCAGGGTTTGCGGGGGAAAGTCGGACGTTTGGGGTGGGAATGGCTTTGCCAGGATTTGTGCGCAAACTCGCTGCCAGTTGGCAAACAACTGATCGCCGTGAAGCTGGAGCATGGCTGGATTAGGTTTTTGGCATGAGAAAAAGCGGTTGAAAAATGCGCGTAGATTTTCGGGGAGGTTGTTCACGAGGATGCTCGATGGTGGATTTGCCTGCCGGGGAGATCACCCCCAGGGATGTCGATGTTTACCGGCGGCGCGCGGAGTTAGGGTTGGCAGGGTGCGACGGTGTGGGACTCTCGCTTCGGATCGAAAGGGAATCTTGGGTTATCAGCAGCAGCCCGCTTTGCATGGTGTCCATATAAAAATTATACTGCTGAAAAGCAGACCAGGGCAATGGGGTGAAAAATCCCCACCGGATGAACCCGGTGGGGATTTGTAGGGCTGGATATTTGCGGTAAATTGACCGAACCAGTATTCGCGTTGGAGTACTGCGGCAAGGAATAGCTTTCCTGGGTAGAAACTTGCTGATTATTCGATCTTGAGCAGGTTTTCGGAATTGGCGGATGCCACAAGCTGGGCTGTCTCGGGGTCGGTGAACTCTAACTGAAGGTCATACTTGGCGGGCCAGAATCGACTGATCTTCATGACGTTACGAACAGCTTTGGCTTCTTTGCTGCCAAACATGGGTGCCAGCCAGAAGGAGAAGATCGACCACATGATGATCAGTGCGCTGATCCCGAAGAAGCCAGACATTAAGATCAGGGTGATCTGACTGTTGTTGGGGTTTTTCGACCACATGTTCCAGAGGGTGTAGGCCGCACCAGCGCCGCTCAACACGCCCAGGATCAACCCGATTCGCCCGACCATTTTTTCGGTGCTGCTGGGTGTAACGGCCAGGGTGTGGTGCTGCTCACAGAGCGGAATGGGGATGGTAACCGTCATTGAAGCTTTGCCATAGCTGAAGGTGCGGTCTATGTTGAATTTCTTTTGAGCGGGTGCCCGGCAAACCAGGCATACCGGGGGAAATTTAACATCAACGCCGTGTAGTGTAATCTTGTTTTGCATCATTTCCGTCCTTTGTGTGTGGGTTGGGGCAATCTTGTGGTTAAGATTAGGGATGATGTGGCAAAGGGAATGGTCCTGAAAATTGTGGGCTATTCCACTTTTGGATTATTTTACTCGTTGGGAGTGTCTTTTGTATAGTTGATCTGAATTACAATTCTGTAATCAGGTTGGTGATGGGTGGGGATTTGTTATGGGGATGTTTACAACGAGATGACTTTGCTGGCGAGCCGTTGGGCTTCGATGATATCGGTCATGCCGCCGACAATCCCGACCTGCACTTTGTCGGTCAGGTTGAAGTAGCCCAAGCAGGTGCTGCACAGCACCAGGCGCACCCCTTTGGTTTCGAGCGATTTGAGTGTATCTATCACGGGCGAGCCATCGACTACCAGGTGGACGCCATTGGTGTAAAAGCAGATGATGGCCGGGAGAAGGTTGTTATCATCGAGCAGTTTGAAATAGGTTGTGATCAGCTTTAGTTGAAGCGCTGGTTCGGCTTCTCCCATGCCATTGCGTGTTACGAGCAGTACGGTTTCAGAATCGGGTACGGACATTGCAGCCTCCTGGTAGATGGTTGATACGCCACGATTGGGCGGGATTGCAAAATTAAAAATCGCCGCTGGTTCACGCCGGCAGCGATTGAGGAGGCGAAAAGATAATGACAAGAATCTTAATCAGCCTCCGCCAGGCCGGGACGTGTGCAGCAAACCTGTTAAGCGCAAACTTGCGCTTGTTGGGCGTGCTCAGGTGCAGCGGTATGTGTGGGTCATGGTTGCGTTAATGAAAAACATGCCCGGATTTTATCATGAGTGCGGGGGCGGGGTGATGGTTGGGGTTTGTATGGATGCCGTTTAAACGTTATAATTTTTGCGATGGCATTCGTTCTTTCGGCGAAACACTGGCGCTCATGTGTATGAGGTAGGAATATAACCATGCTCCCTAACAACCGCATCCCGACCCACCCCGGTGAAATCTGGCTGGATGAAGTATTTCTTTCAAAGTGCAAGCCAGCTATGAACTGGTGTGCTTTGGCCCAAAAGGACGGGTTTCTGGCATCGCAGTTGTGGCCCGGTGTGATATGAAATCGGGTATAGACCGGCGGCAGTTCCTGAAGTTGATGGGGACATCCTTCCTCTCGTTATTGCTCAACCAGTGTGGGATTCGCCCCACGCCTTTGGTCGCACCGACCCCAACGATCCCTGTGTCGCCTTTTCCATCCCCGACCGCGACTGCGGAGCCTTCTCTCACGCCAGCCCCACCGTCAACATCGACCCCGCAACCAACCGTAACACCTGATTTCCGGGCAACCGCAGCCATTGGGCGGGTAAAAACCTATGATCTTCCCCAATTGCGCCGTGAAATGCAAAATATGCTGGATCAGCTGGGCGGACTGGCGGATGTGATCCGCCCCGGCGCAAGGGTGGTGATTAAACCCAACCTGACCGGTAACACCTGGTCGGACGATAAACTGCCGGCCCCATCCACTGAAATGTTCGTCACCCACCCGGCCCTGGTGCAGGTTTTGATCGAGTTATTGCTCGATGCCGGGGCCGGGAAAATCAGCATTGTGGAGGGGCTGGGCGATGAGGCGATTTTTAAGGCCTGGGGCTATAGCGAGGTGGCTGCATTCACCAATGCCAGCCTGGTGGATTTGTGCAAACCTGCGCCGTATAAGGATTACGTGCCATTCCCGGTTGGGGCGGGGCGTCAGATCTACGATGTGCTTTATATGAATGCAGTCATGCGAGAAGTGGATGTGTTCATATCGGTTGCCAAGATGAAATGTCACAGCACCACCGGGGTGACGCTTTCGTTGAAAAACCTGGTGGGTCTGCCGCCGGTCAGCCTGTACCGGGATGATGAGAAGCATAATCATCGCTCATCGTTCCACGAATCCACCATTTATGATACCCGTCTGCCGCGCGTGGTGGTGGATTTGAACCTGGCAATGCCGGTTCACCTGGCGATTGTGGATGGCATTCGGACGGTGGAGGGCGCAGCCGGGGTGTGGGACAAGGGCTACAACCCGGTGCAGCCCGGCTTGCTGGTGGCCAGCAAAAATGCCCTGGCAGCGGACGCTGTTTCCACTGCACTGATGGGCTTCGAACCGGATGCATCCGCCGGGGCATCACCCTTTGGGTATGCGGACAATCACCTGGTCCTGGCAAGGGAAGCGGGCCTGGGTACAAACCGGATGAATGAAATTGGCATTGTGGGTGGAGAAATTGCTGAGGCAGTTTTTCCCTTCAAAGCAGCCCGATGAATTGCAGCGAGAATCAAAAAGCGAGACGGTTGGGTCGTCTCGCTTTTTTGATTTAACCCTGGCGTTTGACAGCAGAATCGAAAGGTTTCACTAAAAATGGGGCAAGCCCAACAATGGGTAAAAAAATCCCCGCAGGTGGGCGGGGATTCTTGAAGAGCGGAGAGGGTGGGTTTTGAATATCATCCCTCATCGGGACGCAGGGTGGCAGTGGATAAAAGAATCCCCGCGGGTGGGCGGGGATTCTTGATGAGCGGAGAGGGTGGGATTTGAATATCATCCCTCATCGGGACGCAGGGTGGCAGTGGATAAAAAAATCCCCGCGGGTGGGCGGGG
>CAIVSQ010000211.1 GCA_903908605.1 uncultured Anaerolineae bacterium | reverse complement strand
CGCGCGCGGCATGGACGGATGATCCCATATCGCGAGATCGCCACACCGCCGAAAAGCAAGAGCGGCGGTTCGCGATGACAAAAGGCGAGCAGCGCTCAGCCAGGGGGTGAAGCGTGCGGTTCGTGTATAGCGGATAAATCCGCTACTACGGTTTCGTCCGCAGGAGTTGCATGAATTGAGAAGCACTCCAATTACGTCAATCGAACCCGCCGCGCAGCACACCGGTTTTCCCCGCAAGTGTATTTTTTCGAGGTGACTTTCCTCGAAAAAATACACGAAAAAATAATATATTCGCGCGCGGGCAATATGGATGTCTCTACCCAAACCATGCTACGCGCGCGGCATGGACAGATGATCCCATAACGCAATGACAGACCTGTGCATTGTTACAGAATCAAACAACCCCACCCGAAAAAAATGGGAGGGGTTGTTTTTATGGGGAGGAAGATGGCTTAGAAAATATTCTGCTGCACGTTAAACGCTTTAACAATGGCGAGGATTTCGCTGTTGGAAAGCCCCTCGCCAATTTCACCCGTACACAGGTTAAGATACTCATACTTGGCCGCAGCCTCGGCGTACTCCACCCGGTCGCCGGCACGCTTGACCGACACATCCGAGCGTGCCATCACCCCGTGCTTGGCCCACATAATCACACGGTGCTTGCGCAGCGCCGACACCGTGTGAGTCATCAACTCAGCCGAGCCGGGCACGCAAAACGGCACCACCCCAATGCCCTCCGGCAGCGAGATGATCGTCTCGGGTTGCCAGCGCAGCAGGTGAGTGTTCAGGTATTGCTGATCGCGATAGCGCTCAACGTGGCTCAGGTAGGTCAGGTGCGGCGGCTGGACGTGGACCAGGGCGTGGAAATTTGTCCCACTCGCCATGATTTCGTTGTAATGCACCGCCAGGTGTGAATTGAACTCACTGGTCACCCGTTCAAAACGGCGTTCGTGCGAGGTGTACAACTGGGCGGTGTGCCCATCGGGGTTAACCACAATACAACCCAGGTTGGCGGTTGGCTCGGTGATGATTTCACGCAAGCGCCGGCCAGAACCGGTCACCAGGAAGATCGCGCCTTCCAGCCCGGGGACAGCCTGGGGCAGCTCAATGGTTTCAACAATCGGGAAACGGTTACGCACCTCCACTGGCCAGCGCAGGCAGACTGAGATATTGCCAGCTGCGCCTTCGCTGGATTCGATCTCAGCCAGGTGCTTGCCGGTCTCACCGATCATGGTGAGAATATCGTCCAGCTCGGGATAGGGTGCTTGAATCATAAAAATTTCACTTTCTGGTGCGCCTTAGCGCACAAATTGAGCCAGGGTCTGGCTGTAGGGTGGGTAAGCGATGCCGTTTTCGGTCACGATCGCACTGATCAGGCTGTGATCCGTCACATCGAATGCCGGGTTGTAGGCTTTCACACCCGCGGGAGCCATTGGGCGCGCGTACCATTTACTGGTGACTTCCTCGGGACTGCGCAGCTCAATGTGAATATCATCACCGGTGGCACATTTCAGGTCAATGGTCGAGGTGGGGGCAAAGACATAGAAGGGGATATTGTAGTGTTTAGCCAGGATGGCCACGCCCGAGGTGCCAATTTTGTTGGCAGCATCGCCATTGGCGGCCACCCGGTCGCAGCCCACCAGCGCCGCCTGGATCCAGCCGTTTTTCATCACGATCGAAGCCATGTTGTCGCAGATCAGGGTCACATCAATCCCGGCCGACTGCAGTTCGAAGGTGGTCAAACGCGCCCCTTGCAGCAGCGGGCGGGTCTCGTCAGCAAACACCTTAAAGTCGTAGCCGCGCTCGTGACCCAGGTACATGGGCGCCGTGGCGGTGCCGTAGCGGGCGGTTGCCAGTGTGCCGGCGTTGCAGTGCGTTAAAAGACCCATGCCGGGCTTGAGCAGTGAAAGGCCATATTCGCCCAGCGACTTGCACATTTGCTCATCTTCCGCGCGGATGGCCTCGGCTTCGGTCCGCAGGCTGGCAACGATCTCGGCCAGTGGCTGGGCTGCATGGCGCAGCGCGCAGGCTTCCAATCGTTCCAGGGCCCAGAACAGGTTGACAGCCGTTGGGCGTGAAGAGCCCAGGTACTTGCTGGCCGCCAGGAAAGACGCCTGGAAGGTCGCGAAGGGTGCATCGGCGGGCAGCCCGGCGGCGATTTGCTTGGCAGCCAGGTACAGCCCGTAGCCAGCGGCGATCCCAATGGCGGGCGCACCGCGCACGCGCAGTTCCTTGATGGCTTCCCACACCTGCTCCTGGGTGGTTAAGGTCAGGTAACGGGTTTCGTTCGGGATGAGGGTCTGGTCGAGCAGGATGATGGCGCTGTTGGCGTCATCCAGGCGAACGCTCTGGATGGACAATGCAGATTGAGGTGTGCTCATGGGTCAATCTCCTGTAGGGCAGGCGTAGACAAGCCACCGGGGGGTTGAAGCCCGGGGGCTGTCTGCGCTGGTTATGTGTTGAAAAGCAGGTTGCTTAACTGCGTGGGTACTTGGCAACGAAGTCCTTGAGTGTTTTCAAGAAGTCTGCGCCAGTCTGGTATTCGGTGCGATTAAGAATGTAATGGCGGGCAGCGCCCAGGCAGATTCGCTCGGCACGCACGCGTGCGGCTTCATCGGGGATGGTGGTGATGTCTTTCACCTGCGCCAACCCCAAAATGCGGCGGTGCAGTTCCAACCCGGCCACACCGGCGGTATCGCGCATGACGGTGCCCAGGTACCAGCGGTCAAAGCCGGGTTCGCGGGCGAAGATTTCTGTCACGTTGGCCTGCCAGGCTGCCAGGAACTTTTCGTTGAACATATCTACCACCTTCACGATGGTTTCTTCCACCCAGCCGCAGTAAGCGGTGCGCTCGGCCGGGTCGCTGATTGTCGCGTCACCGTTGGCCCAGGCAAAGATCAGGTTGGCCACAATGTTGCCGGTATCGTAGCCCATCGGGCCATAGAAGGCGAACTCGGGATCAATGATCTTGGTCGATTCGGGCTTGATGAAGATTGAGCCGGTATGCAGGTCCCCGTGGATGAGCGACTGACCGTTGGTCAGGAATTCAAACTTGAGCTTGGCTGCTTCGAGGCGCAGGGCGGCGTCGCTGTAGACATTGGCCTTGACCCACTCCAGGTTGGGGGGGAAGACGTTGTTACGGCCGTTGTAATCGTTGAAAGGCTCGGTATAGACCAGGTCTTCGGTGATTTCGCACAGCTCGGGGTTGATGTAGCGCTTGACCATGTCCTTCTTGTGCTTGTGCTCCATCACTACATCGGTGGTCATCAACAGCGTGTTGGCCATAAAGGTGGTAATGTGATCAGCAAAGAGCGGGAAGGTCTGATGTTCCATCAGGGCCTTGCGCATGATGACATAGTCTGAAAGGTCTTCCATGGCACAGCACGACATGATTTCATCGTACTTGTAGATCAGCGGCACCAGCCCAGGGGCCAGCTTGTGCTCGAGAATCAAGATCTCCGATTCGATCCGGTTGCGGTCGGTGGAGAGCACAAAGGCATCCGAAATACGCGCGGTGGGGCCAGCTTGCTTGATGACAACCGATTTTCCGCCGCGTTTATCGACAACGCGGAAGATAAAGTTAATGTTGCCATCACCGATCTCGGAACATTCCAACTCGGCGTCAGCCGGGAAGAAATCCAACTTTTCGCGGGCATAATCGATGACGTCCGCTGGTTTCATCAGGAAGTAAGTATCGAATTTGGACATGGGTTGTTCCTCCGGAAATGGGGTTCTTGGTTAGCGTTTGCGGAAGTAAGTGGACGCCAGGGCGATGGCCAAAACCGCGCCCTTGACGATATTGAGCGAGTAATACGGGACCGACATCATCACCAGACCGTTTTCGAGGATGCCCATCAAAACCGCACCCATCAGCGTACCAATGGCGTTGGCCCGTCCGGCACCTCCCACGCTGAAGCCGATGTATGCAGCTGCCACAGCGGGCATCAGGTAACCAGCGCCAGCGTTAATCTGCGCCGAGCCGATCCGCGAGCCGAGCACCACACCGCCCAGGGCTGCCAGGAAGGCAGACAGCAGGTAGGCCAGGATGCGGTAGCGGTCAACCGGGATGCCCGAAAGACGTGCGGCTTCGAGGTTGCCACCCACCACATACAGGTAGCGGCCGTGCTTGGTGTAATTTAAGAAGATGTGCACCACGGCCACCACTACCAGCATGATGATGATGATCATGGGCGCGGAGCCGATCGATTTGAAGAAAGGGTCCAACCGCCCGAAGGTTAATGTACCATCCAGGCGCGGCATGCCTTCGCTGATGGAACCGCCTCCGGTGTAGGTCATGGCCACACCTTCGATGATAAACATCATCGAGAGCGTTGCCAGCAGGTCAGGGATGCGCAGTTTGACAACCAGCAGCGCATTGGCCAGGCCAACCAGCAAACAGACACCCAACGCAACCAGGATGGCCGGCACCAGGCCAAATTGGTACCAGACGAAGGCCGAGATGACCAGCGAATCGGAGAAGGTGGCGATTGAGCCGACCGAGAGGTCAAACCCGTTGACAGTCAGCGAGATGGTCACACCCGTGGCAATCACCGTTACGATCGAGATCGAGCGTAGAATGGTGAGCAGGTTGGATGGCTTCAGGAAGGGCGGCATGACGATCGAGAAGAAAATGATCAAGGCCAGAATGGTCAAGATCGTTCCCCACTTGCTGAGAAAATTTAACAGGGTGTTGAGAAAATTGGCGTTGCGTTCTTTGTTGCTCATCTGGGCGCCAGCATCCATGATTTATTTGCCTCCGGTGGAATAGAACAGGATTTCAGCTTCGGTGGTATTGGCAGTCACCAATTCCTTGGCGATTGAATGGTCATACATCACATAGGTGCGGTCGGTGATGCCAATGATTTCCGCCAGCTCGCAGGAGGCATAGATGACTGCCTTGCCCGCCAGGACCAGCCTGCCGATCAGTTCGAAAATTTCATGCTTGGCGCCCACATCCACGCCCTTGGTTGGTTCGTCAAAGATATACACATCCGCATCGGTCACCAGCCACTTGCCGACCGCCACTTTCTGCTGGTTGCCACCAGAGAGATAGGCCACCTTCTGGTTGTCACTGGGTGTCTTGATGCCCAGGTCAGTGATGATGCGTTGGGCCAGGGCATGCTCGGCGCTCTGGCGTAGGAACCCAAAGATGGCTGTCAGGCTGCCCAGGCTGGCAGCCGAAATATTGATAAACACCGGTTCTTCCACCAGCACACCTTCCTTGCGGCGTTCCTCAGGCACGAAAGCCATCCGGTTTTTTACGGCCTGGTAGGGGCTGTTGACGGTGATCTTTTTTCCTTTGAGATGCATCTCGCCGCTCTTCCTTTTAATAGCGCCGAAGATGGTCTTGCATAGTTCAGTTTTACCCGCGCCAACCAGCCCGGCGACGCCAACCACCTCGCCAGCACGCACATACATGCTCACGTTGTTGACGGCCGCGTCAAAAGCGCTCAGGTCCGTGATTTCAAATAATTTTTCGCCGATGACTGTTTTGGTCTTGGGGTAGGTTTCGTCAAATTTATGTCCCAGCATCCATTCAATTACCTGCAGCGTTTTTACGTCTGCAACGGTTTGGTGGGTGACGACTTTGCCATCGCGCAGGATGGTGACCTGCTCGCAGATCTCAAAGATCTCGGGCAGGCGGTGCGAGATAAAGACCACACCTACGTTGTGGTTGTAGGCCAGGTCTTTCATCAGGCGGAAAAGTTCACGGGTTTCGGAGGTGGAGAGCGGTGCGGTTGGTTCGTCCAGTACCAAAAAGCGGGCGTCTTCGGCCAGGGCGCGGGCAATCAGCACCATCTGCTTCTGCGCCAGGCTCAGGTCTTGCACCAGCTTGTGGGTGTCGATCTTGACCCCCATGCGCTCCAACACTTTGTGGGCCGATTTGTGGATTTCGTTCCAATTGACAAACTGACGGCTGCCCATGCGGTTGACCATCACATCCAACATGATGTTTTCAGCCACCGAGAGATAAGCCACCAGCGCGGTATCCACTTCCTGGTACACAATTTCGATACCGAGCAGCTTGGCTGCCCGCGGGGTGCGGATTGAGGTGGTCTGGTCGTCGATCAGAATTTCGCCGGTGTAATGGTCGTACGCGCCAGCCAGGATCTTCATCAGTGTGGATTTACCAGCACCATTAGCGCCGACCAAAGCTTGAATCGTGCCTGTTTCCACTTCAAAATCCACTCCTGAAAGTGCCTTGACGCCAGGAAACTCAATGGCTATGTTGGTCATTTTCAAATGACTTTTCTGTGTCTTATCTATGGCACACCTCCGGTCCAATTTTGAGGGAATGATACCGTATTCTTTGATAAAAAGAGAGGATTGGGGCTGCCAATCCTCTCTACATTTACTACAGGGAACCGCCCATATAAAAACCTGGTGCTATGAGCTAGTTGAGATTACTTGACGTTGCACTCGCCCATTTTGACCATCCAGGGTTCGAGGAAGGCATCAGACTTGCCCCAACCAGGAATGACATCCTTGAGGGTCAGCATGGTGGTATCGGCTTTGAGGTCGGTGGCCTTGATCAACTTGGCTTCGAGGTCGTAATTGGCGGGGACTTCTTCCTTGGCGAATTTCTTGGCCAGCAGGCGCATATCAACCATGCCGATCAGGCCGGGGTCAACAGCGGCGGTGGAGAGCCACACTGAGCCGGGTTCGCGCATCAGGTTCATGTCCTGGTTGGAGACGTCGATCGAGATCAACTTGATGTCGGTACGGCCGGCATCCTTGAGGGCCTTGTAAGCGCCCTTGGCCATTTCGTCCCATGAACCCCAAATGGCGTCCACTGAACCTTCTGGGTACTTGGCGAGCAGAGCGCCAACCTTGGCAGCGATATCACCCTGGACATCCTGGAAGTTGGACGGGCCAACGGTTTCGAGGGTCTGGAGAGTGCCAGCATCTTGCATCTTCTTGTAGATGGTTTCGCGGCGATCCAGCGGGGGAACACCAGGGCCCCACCAAAGCTTGATGATCTTGGCAGGTTTGTTCAGGGCGGCGATCTCGGTCAGGGAGAGTTCAGCCAGTTTGAAGTCGTCTTGGAAGGTGGTGGTGATGGTGGGGAGGGTGGCGCCGTCCTTATCGATGACGGTGTCGAAGGTTACAACCAGGATGCCCTTGTCCACGGCGGGTTTGAGCATGTCATAGGAGTAATCTTTCTTGCCATGGGAGATAACGAGGCCATCATAACCCTTCTCGATCGCCTGGGCGACGAGTTCCTGGAACTTGGCATCGTCGTTGTCGGCAATGAAGGTGTCGACTACGAAGCCGAGGGATTCACCCATTTTGCGGCCGCCATCGAGGAACTGCTTGGTGTGGTCGTCGGAGGGCAGGTTGCGGACGATGGCGATCTTGATCGGGGTAGCACGGCCAACCAGGTCGGCGGGGGCGCCAGCAGCGGTCAGGGCTTCCTTCGAACAAGCGTCAGCGGCTCCAGCAGCGGGTGCCTGGGTGGCGGGCGCGGCTGCGGGGGCGCAGGCTGCCAGTAAGAACACGGCAATGAACAGAACAGCAATTAATTTCTTCATTTTCCTTCTTCTCCTTTATTGAATGTGCTTTTGTGCGGGACGCTTGGCCTGGTCCCGGGGTCACCTGGGGGAAGTTCCTAAAATAGTAACACTACGTAACTGATTATGTAGTAGTGGTAACACAACACACTATATCTCAAATTTATAAGCAAGTCAAGTACCTTTGATCATCAACTTGAGAATTGGGTGGTGAATTCTCATTTACGGGCAGCACCAATGTGGCACCACCACATCGATGCTGCCCGTAAATCCCGCCCCTGCTGCTGTCATTCCCGATGGAACTGGGACGATGCGCGAGCCCGCACCTACTACTACTGACATAATTGTCATTTTTCCATCAAGCACAGCCCCCGGCTGTATGTACGAATCTTGCGATGACAAGGTAGCTACTGTCATCGCGAGGAGGGTGCTTTCCCCGACGTGGCGATCTGCTCTCCGATGGTGGGTAAAGTGATTCAGTGCCAAGGGCAGATCGCCACGCACCCGCACGCGAGAACCAAGAGCGCGTGCTCCATGACATTTAATTGTCTGTTATCCGTAGCTACTGTCATTCCCGATAGAACTGGGGCGATGCGCGAGCCCGCGCCTTTGATCCCGAGCTAGGCCCTGGCTCTTGTAGGGTCGCGACGTGGCGATCTCGGCCTTGGTGCGCTGAGCATGTCTGCAGTGGCATTTTCATTTGCTTATGATGTAAAGCCTACCAATGGTATTGACTTTGAATTCGGTTTGCGTTATATTGTGGTAGTACCACGACATAAATTCTTCGTATGTAGTACCGCTATTTTGAGGCCCATGGATTCTAACCCATCAACCCCGCAGCCCAATTCCCTTTCCCTCATTCGCAGCCAGCTGCCCGCGCTGAACGACTCTGAGCTGCGCGTAGCCAATTGGGTCCTGCAAAAACCCAATGATATTATCCAGCTATCCATGGCGCAAGTGGCCCAGGAGTGTGGCGTCAGTGACACCACCGTGCTGCGCTTCTGTCGCAATGTCGGCTTTCGCGGTTATACCCACCTGAAAATGATGCTGGCCCAGGATATGGCCCGCCCAGACCAGATCGTCCACGAGGATGTGGATATCAGTGACGATCCCGCTACCATCGCCCGCAAGGTCTTTATGACCAACATCCAGGCCCTGCGCGATACCCTCGAAGTGATGGATATGGATATCCTCGGCCGCGCTGTCAACATGATCCAGGCCGCCCGCCGCATCCTCATCATCGGGGTGGGTACCTCCGGCCCGATCGTGGACGATACCTACAACAAATTCTTCCGCCTGGGACTGAACTGCCACGCCTATACCGATTCGTACCTGCAGTTGATGGATGCCGCCTTGCTGGAACCCGGCGATGTGGTCATTGGCATCTCGCAGTCCGGTTCTTCCACCGACCCCGTCTTGACTCTCGAACAGGCCAAGAAAAATGGCGCCTCCACCATCGTCATCACCGGCAATGCCCAGTCACCGCTGACCCGCCACGCCGACCTGATCTTCATCAGTCCGTCCAAAGAGACCCGCAGCGAGGTGATCGCCTCACGTGTGGCCCAAATCTCCATTATCGATGCGCTTTACGTCATCCTCTCCCTCCGCAACCTGGAAACCTCTGTGCGCAATGAGCGCAAAATCTGGGATGCTGTGCTGGCCAAATCCATCTAATCTCGTTCTCTGTCCCGGCGCGGCCGCGCTGGCTGGCAGAAAGGTGCACACTTAATGAAAATTCATGGAACCCATTACCGCACTGTCTGGCTCAAGCCGGGCGATCCCTCCGTGGTGCAGATCATCGATCAGCGCCACCTGCCTTTTGAACTGGTGATCGAAGACCTGCGCACGCTGGAAGACGCAGCCGTGGCGGTCAAGGATATGCACGCCCGTGGTGCCGGCCTGATTGGCGCCATGGCAGGCTATGGCATGTACCTGGCCGCTTTCAATGCCCTGCGCGGCAAGTTCGGCCCGGCTGCGCCCGCCTTCCAGGATGAGATGGAAAAAGCCGGCGCCTATCTGAAGGCCACCCGCCCGACAGCCGTAAACCTGGAATGGGGTGTCAACCGCTCCTTGGCGGCCATGCGCGCCAACCCCGCCGACCCGCTGCACGCCGCGCTGCACATGGCCCTCGAGATCGCCGATGAAGATGCCGAGTACTGCCGGCGCATTGGTGAGCACGGTGTCGAGATCATCGCCGAAATCAGCAAGCGCAAGGGCGGTGCCCCGGTCAATATCCTCACGCACTGCAACGCCGGTTGGCTGGCCTTTGTCGATTACGGCACCGCCACCGCCCCCATGTATGCCGCATTCGAGCGCGGCATCCCCATCCATGTCTGGGTCGATGAAACCCGCCCACGCAACCAGGGTGCGCGCCTGACGGCCTACGAGCTGGGTCAGCACGGCGTGCCGCACACCGTCATTGCCGATAACGTCGGCGGACACCTGATGCAGCACGGCATGGTCGATATGGTCATTACCGGCGCTGATCGCGTCACCCACACCGGTGATGCCGCCAACAAGATTGGCACCTATCTCAAGGCGCTGGCCGCTAAAGATAACGGCGTGCCCTTCTATGTGGCCCTGCCTTCCTCCACCTTTGACTGGGTCATGACCGATGGTGTGGCGCAGATACCGGTTGAGCAGCGTGGTGGCGAGGAAGTGACCTGGATCGATGGTTGGACTCCCGAAGGCGTACGCAGTGTGCGCCTGACCCCGGCCGAAAGCCCGGCCGCCAATTTTGGCTTCGATGTGACCCCCGCTCGCCTGATCAGCGGGCTGATCACCGAGCGCGGCATTTGCCCGGCCTCAGCCCCCGGCGTCTACAGCCTGTACCCCGAGAAGCGTCCTGAACCCCAGGCAGCTGATTAACCTTCCCTTACGCATTCCCACAGGTGCACCTGTGGATTATTTTGAAAGCAGGAAAAGATCATGGATATCAGCGAATACATTGAGTACCAAAAGCGCGAATTTTGCAATGCCTTGCCCTGCAAGGTGCAGGTCCTGCTCAACCAGCAGGCCGCCGGCTCAGAAGGCTACGAACAGGTCCGCTCGATCTGCAAGACCAACTGCATCCATACCACCCACGAGTTCCACGCTTGGTTGATCGAAAAGGGTTACCTGGTCGTCCGGCCAAAGTAGAGCGTTCGGCAGGTCGCGCCAGGGATGGGTGATCACCAAGCTATCCGCCGCCCGCCCTTCGTAAAAAAATATCCCTGTTTTTTGGGGAATTGTCACCACAACCAAACAAAACCAACACTTACACAAGGAGTACTATCTTATGGACTGGGGTTTCGCTAATCGTCTTTCCCGCACTATTCGACCTGATGGTCGCTGTTTCTACCTGGCCGTGGATCACGGCTATTTCCAGGGCCCCACACACCGCCTTGAAAACCCCGGCAAGACCACCGAGCCGCTGATGAAGTATGTCGACGCAGTCTTCATGCCGCGTGGTTCCGTGCGCGCCACCCTCAACCCGCAGATGGATATCCCGCTCATCCTGCGCGTTTCGGGCGGCAACAGCATGGTTGGCGAAGACCTGGCCAACGAAGAAGTCTCTGTCTCCATCCGCGAAATGATCCGCCTCAACGCGGCTGCGGTTGGCATCTCGGTCTACGTCGGCAGCAAGTATGAACATCAGACCATCATGGCGCTTGCCAAGCTGGTTGATGACTGCACCGATTATGGCATCCCGGTCATGGCTGTCACTGCCGTTGGCCGTGAAGAAGACAAGAAATCCGCCCGCTACCTGGCGCTGGCTTCGCGCGTATGCGCCGAGCAGGGTGCCGCCGTGGTCAAGACCTATTACTGCGATGACTTTGATAAGGTTGTAGCCGGCTGCCCCGTACCGGTGGTGATCGCCGGTGGACCGCGCACCGAGAACGACCTGGAAGTCATCCAGTTTGTATATGACGGCCTGCAGCAAGGCGCCATCGGCGTCAACCTGGGCCGCAATATCTGGCAGAACGAATGTCCCGAAGGCATGGCCCGCGCCCTGCAGATGGTTATTCACGAAAATGCCAGCCCGAAGGAAGCCTTTGAGGTCTTCGAAAGCATGAAGGCCGCCATGCCGAAAGCCGGCTAGACCAGGAAATGCCCATGCAATCCGCGCCTGAGCTCGATCTCACCGCAATCTCCGATCAGCGCCTGGCTGTTTCACGCCAGTTGGGGCGCCCGGTCTGCATTCGCCAGGGGTCGCCCACTGCGGGCGACTCCGTCCTGGCGGAGGCGGCAGGGCTGCTGAGCGGCTCTTTCGCCCTGGCCGATGAACTGCCAGGCGCGCCCTTCGCCGGCGAGGTCGCCCTCGTTACCGGCGGCGCCTCGGGTATCGGCAAGGCCATCGCCCAGTCGCTGCACGAACGCGGCGCGGCAGTGGTCAATATGGATATCAACCCGGCCGTCGAAGGACTGCTGCCCGGTCCGCGTTACCTCGGCATTCGCATCGACCTGACCGATGAATCTGCGCTGGAGGCTGCTTTCTTGCGTGCCGGCCAGGCTTTTGGCGGGTTGGATATGCTGGTGTTGAATGCTGGCATCTTCCCACCTGGCATTCGCATTGAAGCCCTCGGCCTGGAAGATTGGCGCAAGGTCATGTCGATCAACCTCGACCCCAACCTTTCGATGCTGCGCCGCGCTCACCCCATGCTCAAGCGCTCACCGCGTTACGGGCGGGTGGTGATTAACGCCTCCAAGAATGTACTCGCCCCCGGCGCTGGTGCCGTGGCGTATTCCGCCTCCAAGGCAGCCGTGACCCAGATGGGCCGCGTCGCCGCGCTGGAATGGGCCAAGGATGGTATCCGCGTCAACATGGTGCACCCCGACCAGGTCTTTGATACTGGCATCTGGACACCCGAAGTGCTGCAAGCGCGTGCCGCCCATTATGGCATGAGCGTGGAACAATACAAACGCCGCAACCTGCTGGGCGTGGAGATCAACAGCCGTTATGTCGGCGAATTTGTCGCCAACATGCTTGGCCCGATGTTCGAATTCATCACCGGGGCGCAAATCCCGATCGATGGCGGTTCTGACCGGGTGATTTAATCATGGTGCCTGGCAGCGACCTCAGCACGCTGGAAACCCTGGTGGGCATGTCCCGCCGCCTGGGTGAGCCTGACCGCGACCTGGTGATCCTGGGCGATGGCAACACCTCGGCCCTTATTAATGAAGAGACCTTCTGGGTCAAGGCCAGCGGGGCCATGCTGCACGGCATTACGGCCGATGGTTTTACGCGTATGCGTTTTGCGCCCATCCTGGAGCTGTTGGATAAGCCCCCAGCCGATGATGGCGATATGAAGCGCCTGCTGGCAGAGGCGCGTGTCGACCCGCAAGGGCGGCACCCCTCGATTGAAACAGTATTCCACGCCCTGGCGCTGACGGTCTGCCAGGCGAAATACGTGGCGCACACGCACCCCATCTCCATCAACGCCATCCTGTGCGCGCGTGGAGCGCGTCAAGCGCTTTCTGGTCACCTGTTTTCCGAATCGGCCCTCTACCTGGGGCCGGAACCGGTCATTATTGAATACGCCGACCCGGGCTTGCCTGCCGCGCGCAGCCTGCTCGCCCAAATCCAGGCCTATATGCAGCGTTGGGGCAGCCCGCCGCGCGTCTTTTACCTGCTGAACCATGGCATGGTGGCGCTTGGCCAAACCGCCCTGGAGGTGGAGAATATCACCGCCATGGCGGTCAAATCTGCCCGCATCCTACTCGGCACCTACGCCGCCGGCGGCCCGAATTTCATCTCGGACGAAGATGTGCGCCGGATTGTCACCCGCCCGGATGAGGAGTACCGCCGCAAGCTGGCTAACAAGGGGCTGTAATGGCCTCTTGTCCAGCCGTGGATTTTTGTGCGCCATACTCTGCGCGGCTTGCCGTACAATATAAATTGGCATCTTAACGACTCGAATTCGCTGACCCTGGCGTGAGGTCGTAAAACAGGCAGGCGCTGGCTTGCCTATATTAATGAAGAAGACATGTAGGCAGTCAGCCTGCAGCCTATTTGTTATTCATCCAAAGGGGTTGCCCTGTGAGATTAGCGACAGTGACCGTTCCGCTCAGTGGCGAGCGTTTTCAAGTGACGTACGACATCACAGCCGCGAGTGAAGCCGATGTGCGCAAACGCGCCCTGGATGTGGCCTTTGAGCAAACCGTCGAATTCCCGGCCGACCTGACTCCCGAAGGCGATATCCTCGAGCAGATTGTTGGGCGGGTGGAAGATGTCCATCCGCTTGAGGATCGCGAGCAGACCTGGCGCGTGGTCATCTCGTATGCGGCTGAATCAGCCGGTACCGAAACCACCCAATTCCTGAATGTCATCTTTGGCAACACCAGCATCCAGCCCGGAGTACGGGTGCATTCGTTCAGCCTGCCGACTGCCATGGCGGCTCTGCGTGGGCCGCGTTATGGGCGCGAAGGCCTGCGCGAGCTGCTGCACGCCCCGCGCCGCCCGCTGCTTTGCACAGCACTCAAGCCGATGGGCTATGGTTCGGCCGAACTGGCCCGCCTGGCAGGTGATTTTGCGCGCGGCGGCATTGACCTGATCAAGGATGATCACGGCCTGGCGAACCAATCCTTTGCCAGCTTTGCCGAGCGTGCGCGTGCCTGCGCGGATGCGGTTCACGAGGCCAATGCCCGCACGGGCTACCACAGCATCTACATGCCGCATGTTTCAGCCCCGGCTGACCAACTGCTTGAGCGGGCCCTGCTGGCCAAAGAACTTGGCGCCGGCGGGTTGCTGGTTTGCCCGGGTCTGACAGGTTGGGATGCCATGCGCATGCTGGCTGATGACGATCGCCTGGGTCTACCGGTCATGTGTCACCCGGCCCTGATCGGTTCGTTTACTGTTTCACCCACCAGCGGAATTTCGCACTACAGCCTTTATGGCCTTCTGCCGCGTCTGTTCGGCGCCGATGCCTCCATCTTCCCCTCCTGGGGCGGGCGTTTCTCCTTCTCACGTGAGGAGTGCGCTTCGATTGTGGCAGGCAGTCAGGCACCGCTGGCCAACTTTAAAGCCAGCTTCCCATCCCCCGGTGGCGGTATGACCATGGACCGTGTGCAGGAAATGCAAACCGTTTACGGCCGGGACGTAATCTTTCTGATGGGCGGCGGCCTGCACCGCCAGGGCCCAGATATCGCCGCCAACAGCGCAGTCTTTCGAGAAATTGTGGAGAAAATGGCATGACCCTTTTAATCCTCGCACCTAATGACCCTGCTATTGCCGCCCTGCAAGAAGCGTTTGCCTCTCACCCCGAAGTGGATGCCCGTGTGGAAATCATCCCCTGGGAGAATTACCGCGAAACCCTGGATGCCTGCCTGGCAGCCCCCAAGGCCACTCACCAGGCAGTTTGTGTGCCCGGCCACATCTGGCTGCCGCAGCTGGCGGCCGATGGCCTGCTGGCCCCGCTGGATGTGCCCTTCTCCAACCTGTCCAAAGCGGTGGTGTCGGCCTACCAACCCGATGGTATCTTTGAATCGGTCGCGGCGGAGTGCCGCTATAACGGGCTGCCTTACGAACTTCCGCTTTTCACCGATGGCCATATCGTCTTTTACCGTTCCGACCTGATCTCGCTGCCCGATTTGGTGCGGCCTTCGGAGTGGCACTTGCTGCTGGAAAATCTCAAGCTGCCAAAAGGTGTCAGCGCCCTGGCTATGAAGGCCCACTCCTCCGAGATTCTGCTGGACTGGTTGCCTTACCTGTGGGATTTCGGCGGTGCGGTGGTGGATGTGAGCGGCAAGCCCGTCTTTGATTCGGTCGAGGGTGTGCGTGCGCTCAAATATTACACCTCGCTGCGTCGCTTTGCCCCGCTGGATTCGCATCAATATGGCAATGGCGAAATATTGGCAGCCATGTGCCGTGGCAAGGCCGCCGTGGCGGTCAGCTGGGGCGGGCAAGCCGCCGCCATGTTTGACCCGCAGCAAAATCCCTATGCCAGCAAACTGCGCACCGCTGCCCTGGCTTGCGCCTGGAACGCCACCTGGGGCGTGAGCCTGCCTGCCAACCAACCGGCGGACGTCACCCTGCGCATGACCGAAGCACTGCTGCGCGTGATGGGTCCCGCCTGTGACCAGGCTGTGACACGCATCGCCGGCAGCCCGGTTCGCATGGTCAGCTATTCCGCCAGCGAAAAAGCTCGCTACCCCTGGCTGGCCTCGCAAGAACGCCTGCTGGCCGACTGCCGCACCCTGCCCGCCGACCCCACCTTTGGCCCCCGCCTTGGCCCCCTCTACAACGCCGTCCACAGCGCTTACACCGGCGCCAAGAGCGCCGAGGAAGCCCTGCACGAGGCTGCGCAGTAGGGGAAAAAGGTAAGTTAAAAAAGAAGGGACTGCCCTGGGAGAAAACCCGATGCAGTCCCTTTTATGTTGAATTCTACAGACTTCAGCCGCCCCAGGGCATGCCGGCATACTGTTCAAAGGCCCGGTCGTGCAGGTGCTTGAAGAGCCGCTCGTGACCGGTCTCCCAGCGCGCCAGCAGTTCGAGCACATCTTTTGCTTCTCCGGCGGGTACACGCGCGGCCGCCATGCTGTAAAACTCGGCAAAGTCGCGTTCAATAAGGTAAGCCAGCCGCAGCACGGGCAGGTCGGCCACCATGGATTCGGCCACGCTCATTTCAATATTCTCGTTATCGGCCCGTTGGGCAAAGAAGCCGTTGGCGGGCAGCTCGGGCAGCTCGGCGGATACCCCGGCGTGCTGGGCTGCGATTTGGGCCGAGATAAAGTCAATGTGTTTTTGTTCCTCGAGCGCGATGGCTTTAAAGGCGCCCTGCGCAGCCGCGTTTTGCAGGCGCGCGGCATTCTCGCTAAAGAAGCGCTTGCCCTCGTACTCACGTTCCAGGGCGTATTCAAAAATCTTGCTGATATCCATGCTTGTGCTCCGCTCCGCGCTCAGGCCAGGCTGACCTTGACCGCGGTGATCTTGAATTCGGGAATTTTGGCGACCGGGTCCAGGCTGGCGTGGGTCAGTTCGTTGGCGTTGGCCTCGGGGAAGTGGAAATTGGCGTACACCATTCCGGGCGGCACACGGTCGGTGATCCAGGCACGCGCTTCGATTGCGCCACGCCGAGATTCGACCCGCACGCGCTGATCGGCTGCCAGGCCGAGCTTGTCGGCATCCCACGGGCTGACTTCGATCAGGGCCTGGTCGTAGAGCGCCATCAGGCTGCTGGCGCGACGTGTCATTTCGCCGCCATGCCAATGGTACAACACGCGGCCGGTATTCATAATGAAGGGATACTCATCATCCGGGCGTTCGGCCGGCGGAATATGATCGATCGGCATAAACTTGCCCAACCCGCGCGCAAACTGCTTGGTGTGTAAGATCGGAGTGCCTGGGTGATCCATGTTGGGCACCGGCCACTGCAGGCGCTCGCCACGCTCAAGGCGTTCATAACTGATGCCAGCGTAAGAAGGCGTCAGCGCGTTGATCTCGCGCATGATGTCTTCTGGGCTGCTGTAATCCCAGCCGGCCAGTGGGCCGTGTGGGAGAGCCGGCCGCAGGGCCAGCATCCGCTGGGCAATCTCGGCTGTAATCTGCCAATCCTGGCGGGCCTGGCCGCGTTCGCTTATGGCCCTGCGTACGATCTGCACGCGCCGCTCGGTGTTTGTGATGGTGCCGCGTTTTTCGGCAAATGTCACACCGGGCAGCAGCACGTCGGCATAGCGCGAGGTTTCGGTCGGGAAGATTTCTTGCAGCACGATAAACTCAGCTGCCTCCATGCAGTGACGGATGTGACCACTATCCGGGTCAGACATGAGCGGGTCTTCGGCCAGGATGTAGAGTGCGCGGCTGCGCCCATCCAGCAGCCCGGGCATCATCTCCGTCACGGTCAGCCCCACCTTGGGGGCCGGTGCATGGCCCCAGGCCGCCTGGAAGCGTGCCACCACTTCAGGGTTGGTGACGGCCTGGTAGGCGCTGTAGACATTCGGCAGGCCGCCCATATCGCAGGCGCCCTGGACGTTGTTCTGACCGCGTAGCGGGTTAACCCCACCGCCAGATTTGCCCATGTTGCCGAGCAGCATCTGCAGGTTGGCCAGCGTCATCACGTTGCGCACACCCACAATGTGCTGGGTGATGCCCATTGCCCACATGACCGCCATCGGTTTGAGCGTGCCCATCATCTCGGCCGCCTGGTACAGCTTTTCAAGCGGGATGCCGGTGATCTGGCTGGTTTTTTCGGGTGGGTACTGCTCCACCGTGGCCCTGAACTCATCAAAGCCCTCGGTGCGTGCTTCAATAAAGGCCTGGTCCTGCCAGTTATTTTGCAGGATGATGTGCATCAGCCCGTTGAGCAGGGCGATGTCTGTGCCAGGGCGCTGGCGTAAGTGCAGAGTGGCGTAATCGGTGATATCGATGCGGCGTGGGTCGGCCACAATCAGCTTTGCCCCGCGCAGGACGGCCTGGCGCAGCTTGGCGCCGAAGACCGGGTGCTGTTCGGTGGTATTGGAGCCGATGACGAACAGCAGTTGTGAATCACGGGCGACATCGTCCATCGAGTTGGACATCGCGCCAGAGCCGAAGGAAGTCGCCAGACCGGCGACAGTGCTGGAGTGTCAGAGACGGGCGCAGTGGTCAATGTTGTTGGTGCCTATGACCTGCCGCGCGAGCTTGCTCATCAGAAAATTCTCTTCGTTGGTGCACTTGGCCGAGGTCAAGACACCGATGCTATCGGGCCCGGAGCTGGATCTGATCTCATCCAGCCGGCGCGCGGTCAGTGAAAGGGCGGTATCCCAATCGGTTTCGACCCAATCCCACCCGCCGCGCTGATCGGCCTGGTGCCCGCCGATGGTTGCGCGGATCTCGTCTTTGGCGCGTCCGTCCAGCAGGTAACGCCGCACGCGCGGTTTCAGCAGCCGGTCGGCGTGGTCGACGTAATCGTAGCCATAACGACCCTTAACGCACAGGTGATTGCCGTTGACCGGCGCATCGGGCGAGGAGGTGACGCGGATGATGCGATCGTCCTTGATATTCAGGTCAAACTGGCAGCCCACTCCGCAGTAGGCACAGGTGGTGCGTACCAGCGTATCGGGTTTGCCAGCGCCCATCGAGGGTTTGTTATCGAGCGCGCCGGTTGGGCAGTAGGCCACACAGGCCCCACAGGTTTCGCAGCGCGCGCTGAGCATATCGGTATTGGCACCAGCCGAGATTTGAGAATCGAAGCCGCGCTTGGTCAGCCCCCACACAAAGCGCCCCTGCACCTCTTCACAGGCACGGATGCAGCGGTTGCACAGGATGCACTTATTCAGGTCAACCCATACGACCGGGTTGGGGTCGCTGTTGACCGGGTAACGTGGGCTGGGGGATTGGCTGGTGACGGGGTCGAGACCGAAGTGGCGTACCCAGTGCATAAACTGGGTTTCCCCTTTCTGCCCGTCCTGGTAGCCGCTGTCGTAATAGGCAAACAGCAGGAACTCAAGAATCTCGCGGCGCGCCTTAAAGAGCGCCTCGCTCTCGGTATTGACAGTCATGCCTTCAGTAACGGGCAGGGCGCAAGAGGCCATCATGCCACGCGCGCCTTTCACTTCCACCAGGCACAACCGGCAGCCGCCGTAGGGCGTCAGGTCGGGGTGGTCGCAGAGAGTCGGGATGGTGATGCCCAGCTTTTCGGCGGCACGCAAGACCATGGTCCCTTCGGGGACCTCGACCGGCGTGTCGTTGATGGTGAGATGTATCATCAGGTACGCTCCTGGAGGGGGATATCGGGAGTGGCAAGTTGTTGACAACTTTACTATATCACGAATGCCCATGGCGTCCTTCATACTTTTGTCACTTATTTAAGGTGAGAGGGGTCACGTTTTGTGATCCCTCTCAGGCTTTTTTGGACCGATTGTCAATGTTATCGTAGCTTTCTCGGGCGCATATCCGTCCAGACTTCCTCGATATAAGCCTGGCATTCCTGCTTGCTGCCCTGGTAACCGGCATCTTTCCAACCGGCGGCAATTTCGCGATCTGCCGGCCAGATCGAATACTGTTCCTCGTGATTGATGATGACTTAGAAGACCATATTGTCTTCTTGTTCGTTCGCGTTCATGTTCAAGCTCCTGAGGGGTGATGTGAGTTAACGTGCTGCCAGGCGCAGCGTGAAATGGTAGCCACCAGCAAGTGAGCGTCCTGCTCAACCGGGATGCCCTCGGTCAGCACAACCATCACGTACGGTTTGCGCTCGTGCGGGTAAAGAATACCGGCATCATGGTAGTGGTTTTCAATCCAACCGGTCTTGTGCGCCACCGGGGTACCCGCGCGCGCGCCAGCCGGCAGGCCTTCATTAAACATCTGCTCGAGCAGGATGGCGTTCATCTCGCGCGAATCCTGGGCTGAAACCACCTGTCCGCTGGCGAGCAGCTTGAGCATCTGCATCAACCCGCGCGCGCTGGCCACGTTGTTCATCCCCAGCGCGTAAGCCTTCTCATCATCCATCCCGCGCCGCATGTACACATCCGCGATGCCGAGCTGTTCGAGCAGGTCGTTGACCGACTGCCGCCCAACCCGTCGCAGAAGCAGGTTGGTGGCCAGGTTGCTGCTGATGGTGATCATCAGGCGCACCAATTCGTCCACGCTGGCAGTCTGACCGGCCCGTTCGTGCAGGCTGCTGTCGCTGTCTTCGGCCGCGTTGACGGCGCATGGGCTGTCATCCACAATGCTGCTAAACTGGTTGATGATCGGGATCTGTTCATCGAGCGTGAGCTGACCCTGGCGGACTTGTTGGTAAACCGCGAACATCACCGCGATCTTGATGGTGCTGGCCGGGTGAAAGTGTTCATCGGCGCGGATGAGGACCTCCTCGCCGCTTTCCAGGTCATGGAACGCCACGGCCACGCGGGCCTGGGGCTGCTGTTCAGTGATGATGTTCTCAATGTCTGTGCGCATGGGCTTGCCTTTTGGTGCGCTTGAGGGATTTGACAGGACGAAAGCGCGCCGTTAATGCCAACTATAGCATATATTTTATTGTCGAAGCTGTCAGAATGATAGCGATGGCTGCTTCTACTTGTGATATCAATATGCGCATAGCCATTTTCTAAGAAAGCGTATGGGATTATTTTTACCGCGTTCGCGCTGGTCCGCAAGCTGCGCGCACAAAGGTTGAAAAAAGCAGGTCAACCGTTGTGCGGCCGACCTGCTTTGGTTGTTTAGTTATTCTTGGCGCCGGCTTTGACCCAGTCGCTGATGACTTGAAACTGGTCAGCGGGTAGGTGTGGCCGCTTTTTGGGCATCTTGCCACTGGCGATGATGCGTACCAAAATACTGTTGTTTGGGTCTCCGGGAGTAACCACGCTGCCTTCCTGTGAGCCTGCCATCAGGGCAGCGTAGGTCTTGACACTAAAACCCTTGGCGGTTTTTTCGCCACCGTGGCAGGATAGGCATGAGGTCTGCATGATCGGCAGGATATCCTTGGAGAAGGACGGTTCGGCGGCCGGGTCGCCAGCGGGGGCCGAGGTTGCCGAAGCTGCAGATACCTGGCTGTTGCTGCCAGCAGGCTGAGCCTGGACGGGGTTGGTTTCGGCGGCGGCGGGTGCGCATGCTGCGAGAATCAGGACGAAAACAAGGCTGATTAACATTGCCCTGGTTTTTGGTTGGTGGTGACTTGTTGCGTGCATCTGTGCTACTCTCCTGTTAGTGTAGAATAGACCAATCATACCCAAGGCAAATGAACATTGGATGAATTCCATCCCAGCGATTCAATACCTGTCAGCGCGCAGCAGTGTTCGCTACCAAATCTCTGGCACCCTGATCGGCTCTGCAATCCGGCCGCCGTTTGCGCCAATGCCTAGTAAGCGGATCAAAATGGAACGGGTAATGCTGATAAGAAAAACGGTTCCCAAAATGGGAGATGGGTCCTTCCACCTTCTGCTGTGAATTTGTATTTGACCCCGTGGAAAATTAAAGATCGTGGTTGAAACCCCAGTAATGGCGATTTCAACCACGTTTCGTGACGTTATAAGTTTAGCTCAGCCAGGCCTCATCCAACCCCTGGGAAGAGGCCTGGTTGGGGCATAGAGTGGCTGCCAGGTGAACCTGGGACAGTTGGTTACTCAACAATGTTTAGCGTGTACACAGGCGATCAACGGCAATAGTTGGCGCACCGTCATAGGTCGTGAAGAAGACCAGGTAGGAATCGGGTTTTATGTTCGGAATGTCGGCCGTGACGGTGATTGTTTTGGCAATTAAATCCACCGTGGCCGACCCAGGTTTCTGGTTATTACTGAATGGGTTGGATAAGGAAGCGATGGCGACTGCTATTGCCTCAGTTTTCTCTTTTGCTTGCGGGAATTTTATATTTCCGATCCCCAGGTAAGCATCAATTCCGGAGCCAATTTCGGGCAGGCTGCCCCCGGTTTTCAAGTCATTGTCCACATCGATGGCGACTTCCCATGAGATTTCAATAAATGCTTCTCTGGCATCTTTTCTGTTGATGGTGAGCTGTTCCGGCAATTCCCTCAATGTAAATACAACCGTCAGCATGGTTCCATCCAGGCTGGTTGAGACCTGGGTGATATCGAGATAGCCAGGTTGGATGTTGTTATCTACCGAACCAGGAATGGTCTTGCCGGGCATACATTCCGGCACGGCTGTTACGCTAGGTGTGGAGGTGGGAGCAGGTGTGGACGTGCTGGTCGGCAGCGGCGTGGAGGTAGGGCTGGGGACTGGCGTGCTGGTGGAGGTTGGCGTAGGCGTACTGTTTGGCGCTGGGATCGGCGTTACTGTCGGCCCAAATGCCTGGCCGGCACCACAGCCTGAAACCAGTATACTGAACAATAAGCTGCAAGCGATAAAACCATTTATTCTTGATTTCAAAATACTCCATAGGCGCTCACGGGCCAGCCCGGTCCCTGCTAAGGCGAGGGACGTTTCCAGAAAAAAGTGCGTTTCGATGCATGATTGCAGCGGCGCTTTCATCATACCTTCTTTCTGGCGCTTGTGTATACAAGAATGGGGATGGTTGGGAAGAGGAGGGATGGG
>CAIVSQ010000210.1 GCA_903908605.1 uncultured Anaerolineae bacterium | reverse complement strand
CTGAAAATCCACCCACCGGACCAATTTGCCCGACTTGTTGCGTTTCACTCTGCCACTTGTTGCGCTGCACAGGTCTGCATTCCCATCCTTTTGGCCAAATTATCTCATCCAACCCACCTTTTCTGTATGCTTCCTTCTCTCCACCCCCTTTTCTCTTCATTATCGGACTTGTTGCTGAATCCCATTCCGTAAATCACTTGACAAGTGGCTGTAGATCAGTAAAATGAATTAAGCTCATGATGAATTCAATATTCATAACTTCATACCTGTCCTGGCCGCAAAGGCCAGTCATAAGTTCTTTATAAAATAAGACGCCTGCAAAGGGCGTTTTGCTTTAACAGAGAATTTGTGAATTCTGGAACAAAGGAGGCGCTCGTTAAGATTGGAAAATATTTTACCCGTGGCTTATCAAAATACTGGCTCTCATCCTACAATCAATATTCTTCGCCAGAAAAATTATTTTTATCCTTCGCATTCAGATGAAAGAGAGAACTGATGTCCAAGAAAATTAGCATCATTGTTGGTGTTTTGAGCGTCTTTGCCCTGGTGGCAGTATCGCTGTTTATGACCCGCGCTGGCGCAACCCCTGCTGGGGCTGGCCTGGCTGCCAACAGCGGAGTGAGCGTTGGCGCACCCGCTGCCGTTGCTCAGGAAGCCCGTGGCCCAATCACCATTATTGTTGGTAAGTCTTCTCACAACGACACCTCCATCCCGCTGCGTGATATCCCTGCCATTCCGGCCAAGGATCTCGATAAGCCCGCTCTCGAAAAAGAAAACCCGCCCCTGCCGATGATCGGCCATGTTGATGGGCGTGACGCTGTGCGCCAGACCAAGGTTGTAATGGGCAGCTCGGTAGCTCCCCTGGCCGCCACGGCTGGTGTTACCTTTGAAGGTATCAACCAGGCCGGTGGCTGTGGTAACTGCGCCCCGCCTGATACCAATGGTGATGTTGGCCCGAACCATTATGTGCAGTCGGTTAACTCCTCTTTTGCAATTTATAGCAAGACCGGCACCAAGTTGTACGGTCCCGCCGCTATTAATACCATCTGGAGTGGTTTTGGTGGTGCATGCCAGACCCGCAATGATGGCGACCCGATTGTGTTGTATGACAAACAGGCCGACCGCTGGATGGTTAGCCAGTTCACGGCTGCCTCTCCTTATAATGAATGTATTGCCATCTCGCAGACCGGCGACCCGACTGGCGCCTGGCATCGCTATGCCTTCCAGCTCAGCACCACTGACTTCCCGGATTACCCGCATTTCGGCATCATGCCGGCCGGTTACTTCATGAGCGTCAACTGGTTCAAGGGTGCATCCACATACGCTGGTCCACGTCCGTATGTCTTTGATCGTGCCAAGATGCTGCTTGGTCAGCCGGCCACCTTCCAGACCACCAGCGCCGCCCTGGGTAGTGCTATTGCGCCCTTGCAGCCTGCTGACCAGGATGGTGCCACCGCTCCTTCCAATGCCACGACCGGACTGTTCCTGTCATACTCCAGCCCATTCAAGCTTTACAAGTTCAATGTAAACTGGGCCACCCCGGCCTCGACCACCTGGACCAATTCTGCCAGCGTGACCCCGGCTTCCTTCACTGCACTGTGCGCCACCAGCCGAAACTGTATTCCTCAGTCTGGCACCACGCAAAAACTGGATGGCATTGGTGATCGCTTTATGTATCGCCTGGTGTACCGCAATATGGGTACCTATGAGAGCCTGCTGGCCGTGCACAGTGTGCGCGCTGGTGGTACGAATGCCAAGCCTGTAGCCGGTGTGCGCTGGTATGAAATTCGCAACCCATTTGGCACCCCCAGCATTTACCAACAGGGTACCTTTGGTCCGGCCGACAGCGTCAGCCGCTGGATGGGCTCGATTGCCATGGATAAGAATGGCAGCATCGCGCTAGCATACAGCGCTTCTGGTTCAACCACCTTCCCGGGTATCCGCTACACCGGTCGCCTGTCGACTGATGCGCTGGGTACCATGGGCCAGGGCGAGGGCATTATGTATGCCGGAACTGGCTACCAGAGCGGTGTCAATCGCTGGGGTGACTATTCCAACCTGTCGGTTGACCCGGTCGATGACTGTACCTTCTGGTTTACCACCGAGTACAACAACAGCAAGGGTTGGGCCTGGGGCACCAAGATTGGTTCCTTCAAGCTGCCTGGCTGCCCGTAATTCTGAAATAGAAACTGTATGATGATGGCCGGAGGGTATTTGCCCTCCGGCTATTTTTTTGTTAAATAGAAAAGACCCTGCCGGGTTGGGCAGGGTCCTGTGGAAAATACGGATTGTAATTAGAGCGGGCGGGATTGCCTGGCGTATGAATTCAGGCTGCGGGCCAGTTTGCCTGCCAGGCGGGCGTTGTTGGTCAGCAGGGCCAGGTTGGCTTGCATAGAACGGCCATGAGATAGCTCATTGACACGGCGCAACTCGTAGGGCGTGACTTCCTGGCCGGTCATGCTGTTGGTTTTCTGACGTTCGCGAACTTCGTTTGAAACTTGCTCGAGAATGGGGGCGATTTCGGCAGAGGGGATGGCCAGGTGGTCGGGCAGGGGCTGGCAGACCAGGACCGCCGAGTGCATGCCCAGTCCCCAGTGAGTGCTGGCGAATGCGGCTACTTCTTCGGGGGTATCCAGGCGGACGCTAACGGGCAGCTTGCCGCCGGTTGAGAAGAATTCGGGGAATTTGTCGGTACCGTAGCCGACGACTGGCACGCCGAGGGTCTCGAGATATTCGAGGGTGGCGGGCAGGTCGAGGATGGATTTGGCTCCGGCGCAGACCACGATCATGGGTATGCTGGCCAGGGCTTGCAGGTCGGTAGAGACATCCAGGTGGGCTTCCTTGTGGACGCCGCCGATGCCGCCGGTGGCGAAAACCTGGATACCGGTTTTTTGGGCCACGAACATGGTGCCAGCCACGGTTGTGCCGCCGGGTTTACCCTTTACCAGGGCGGTGGCAAAATCGCGCAGGCTGATCTTGATGGCATCATCGGCATTGGAAAGGCGTTCCAGCTGCCCAGGGTTGAGGCCGGCCTGGATTTTGCCATCCAGGATGGCGATGGTGGCGGGGACGGCACCTTCGGCGCGGACGGCTTGTTCCATATCCTGGGCCAGGGCAAGGTTTTGAGGGCGGGGCAGGCCGTGGGTGATGACAGTTGATTCGAGCGCCACGATTGGTTGGTTTTGCTGATGGGCGCGGACAACCTCTAATGAGGAGGTGATAACTTGGGAAAAATCCATCTTGGTTTCTTTCGTTTCTGGTGAGATAGGTCCGGATGGGCCGGGTTAGATCACAAATTCATCGTACAGTTTTTCCAGGGTCAGGTCTGGGTCAACTGTGCCGTGGTAACGCAGGGTGATGGTGGCAGCCGAGACGCCCAGCATGGCGGCATCGTCGATTTCGATGTTGTTGAGCATGGCAAAGATCACTGCGGCGGTGAGCGCGTCCCCTGCACCGGTGGGGTCGCTGACTGCGGTTCGTATGGCGGGAATGTGGCCACTGGTTTCGGCACTGGCATAGCACAGGCCGTATTCGGCCAGGCTGACGAAGACCATTTCTGCGCCCATGGAGATGAGGGCGCGGGCGGCTTCGAGAGCGGCGTCGCGGTTACCGGCTTCGAAGTGAGTGCCGGTCAGCACGCCTGCCTCGATGTTATTGGGGGTCAGCAGGCGTATCTGGCGCAGGTAGGGTTTGAGCCGGGCTGCCATTGCACCCGAAACCGGGTCGGCGCAGACAGGCACATGGTATTTGTGGGCCAGGGCAAAGGCTTTTTTTAGGGCAGGTTCGGGCAGGTTGGCATCCAGGAAGACCATGGCGGCGTGTTCAAAAAGAAATTCGTTGTAGTCGAGGTAGGTTTCGGACAGTTCCTCGAGGACGCGCATATCAGCGACGGCGAAGTGGCGCGCGCCGTGTTCGTTGAGAATGCCCATGTAAAAACCGGTCGGGTACAGGTCGGTGGAGTAGACTGCCGAGACATCCACCCCGGCAGCGCGGGTGTGGGCGAGAACATCTTCGCCCAGGCGATCTTTGCCAATGACGCTTAGAAGGTTGACGGGCTGCCCAAGGCGGGCCAGGTTTTCGGCCACGTTGCGGGCGACACCGCCGTAAGAGGTGCGGATGAGGGCGGGGTTGGAGGTGGCCAATTGTAAATCGGCCTGCAGGCGACCGACAACATCCACGCTGGATGCGCCGATGACCAAGACACGATCCGAGTTCTCAATCTGGCGGCTTGACATGCATCACCTTCCTGGGTTAGATACGATAGGAATTGGGGTGAAGCCAGTTTTCGATTTCCTGGATGGCATTTAGAATTTCTTCAGGAATATTGGGGCGATAGAGCTCGCGGGCACTTTCCAAAAGAAGCAGGTATTCATTCAGTACACTAATAATAACCTCTTTTTCGGGTTGATGCTTATCACGTTCACTGATATATCGTTGCAAAACGGAATACTGGATCAGCCGAATTTGTTCACGCAGCATGGCTTCTTGCTGGATGCGTTCAAGTTCGATTGGATTGCCGCGTGCCAGGTTTTCACGGCTGATTTGCCAGGCTTCGCTGTGATGTTTTGGAATAATTTTATCGGGTGTGCTCCAGGTGCCAATGCCGAGCCAGTTAAGTTGGGTGCCGCGTTGTTGAGCCCTGTTTTGGAAATTATCTGAGACCATTTTGGTCAACATGGTGCGTGGAACGAAATCGACCGGTGAAGTGGCTACGGTACCAATGCGATTTGGCTGGGTGGCAGTTTCGGCTGGGCCGCCAGGCAGGGGCGGCTCATCTTCACCGCCGGTAATATCCTGGATGCGCAGGTCACTTTCTTTTTTGCGCTCCTCCTGGTTGTCATCCTCGGGTTTGCCGATGGCGACCAGAAAATCGCTCAGGCCGCGTCTGCTGACAAAGCTGGAAATTTCAGCAGTGATGGGACCGTTAATTTTATCGGGCATGGTCTTTAACCAATCCTGGCCAGAATCAGGGGGTTCGCCGAGTTTAACGGGACGGATGGCCCCAAAGACCAGGTTAATGATAGCGTCTTCGTCGTATGGGAAGGGCGTTCGGGCGGTTCTGAGCGGGCGTGCGCCGCGATATATGCTGAATGAGTATTGGATGTCGCGCGCAATGACAGGGATACCGTCACTGGAGCGGGTCGAGACATCCTGTTTCTGGACTACGTCCCGCAGATCGATGCACTGGCGAATGCGTTCGAAGCCGTGAATAATGGTACTTCCGTGCCAACCTTGCGGCGCAGGGTCTTTTTTTGCATTATCGGCCAACCACTCGCGCGTGTCTGGGTCGAGGACGGGAACGTAGCTTGAGTCTTTGCTGGCAGCGCCGGTGCGCAAAAAACCCCGTTTGGGTGGATTTTTTAGAGTAGCTGGCCCAATGACACGGACGCTGCCGTCCGGGCTTTCCACCACCACCGCACTGTCCAGTTCGACAACGACATTGCCAGGGCCGCCGAATTGAAGAATCGGAGACACCTGATCGTCTTTGATGATACTGCCCTTGCTGATATGAATGGTTTGGTAATCAAAAGCAAATGAGGCCTGCCTGATAAACTTGTAGGCCACTTTTTCTTCTTTTTCAAAGATGTCGGCCAGGTAAATGCCTGAGATGTGTTGCATTAACCAGAAAGGGGCTAGCATGGCCAGCAGGTGGCGTATCACATCCATCCTAAAGATGGTATTGGTCAGTACAGTGAAGCCCGCCGAAAGCAATTTTTGTGAGTTTGCGCTGGCAGCAGCCTGGAGCAGGTTGGCGAACATATCCTTGTATTGCTGGGTGGAGAGGGATGTGAATGCCATCAGGATCCACAGCACCAGGAAGCTCACCTGAACCATCAGGCGGCGCACCAAGGCGGCTTCGTGGTTGAGGGCAAAAATACCATTAATGATGGCATCCAGGCGCGCAAGCAGGGCGGCACCCAGGCTGACGGGGAGATTGGCACTTTGGGTTTCGGCTGCAGAGCGGCGGTTCATTCGACCCCTCCGCGCTGGTTCCTGAGCCAACTGGTCATTTCAGAGAGTTCACGCAGGTCGTTACTGTTAATTTGCTTGAGCAGCAAAGGGTTTTTTTGTGTGCTGCGGAAAGTGGCATGCGCCAACATTTCAAGCGCATGGGCAGCATCTTTGGGGTGGCGGTGAGCGATTTCGCGGCTGGCGTTTAATGCAAAATTCTTAAGCCCTTCCTGCAAACCGGTGGTTTCGGCCAGCTTACGAGCCAGCTCCACCTGACCGCTTTCTATTTGGGCATTATTTTTCCAGAGTGCGCTCCATTGGTTGATCAGCTTATCCTCAACATCGGGCATAAAATACAGCTTTTTAATGGAGACACTCTTTACTTCAAGACCCATGGCGGTCAGTTTGGTATATTCGGCGCTGTCCATTGTTTTGAGGAGCTTTTCGGCGGCCGCCTGGTTATTTTCGGCTATAAGGCGCTGATACTCAGCTTCGCGATCTTTGTTTTCCAGCACCCGCTGACCAAATGCATCCAGGAATTCCACGGTGGGTTTGGTCAGGCGTTTGCGCATCATTTCATTGATTAGTTGAAGGGTGTTATCCTGGCGATTGCTGGTTTTTTCAAACAGCTCGCTTAAGCGGAATTTTGCCAGATATTCACGCCAGATATCTGCTGCCATGCGCCCTGGCAGGCTGTTCCAGATGGGTTGATCGAGGTTGGTCTCGCGGGTCATGCTGTCACGAATAGCTACATGCGTGTTTGCCTGGCTAAAACCAAACTTAGTGTTTCCTTCACCCGGGATGGAGCGAATACGAAAAATAACCGAGATGGATGCCAGCACCTGGATGCCATCGCGCGTCAGAGCGCTGGTGGCATCGGCCCGTTCCTTCATGGCTATGTATTTTGGATCTGTTTCGGCGGTAGTGAAGGGCTGGTCGCTGTCGTTTGGACCAATGTTCTGAATAAGAGTATGCAGGTCAGCGGTGGCGGCGATGTATTCGCCATGCTTGGTGAAATGTACGCCCGGGCCGATGGTGCGGGTGAAACGCCCTGCAGTGCGTAAGATGGCAGCGCTGGCGCTATCCAGCCAGACGACCCCCTGGCCTTCCTTTTTAACTTCGTTTTCCTTGCCGTGAACATGCCCATTCTCAATGAAGATGGCCGGACCATGACTACCTGTCAGGTAATTGACCAGGCGTTCCACCACTTTCCAACGGTCGCTGATATGGCGGACGGGCAGGACGAACTGGGCGAAGAAGATCATCCAGCCGATGAGCCCGGCTACGCAGATGAGGGTATCGATGATCATGTTGAGAGCCTGGTTCCCCATTGGGAAAAAATAACCCATCACAGCACCGATGACCAGGTATACAACGATCAGGATGATAAACACCAGTACGCTTTTTACGATGGGGCGTTGAAAAAAACCACTCTCTTCTTCCATAAAGATGATTTTATAACAAATCTGTTAAATGTGGTCAGCAAAGTGGCGGGTATAATTTAAAACTATGCAAATCATAAGGATAGATTTCCACTGTCACAGTTATTTTTCAAAAGATAGCCTGGCCCGGCCGTCTGCGCTGGTGAATGCGGCCCGCCAGAGGGGGCTAGACAAGCTGGTTGTTACAGACCACAATTCAATTGGCGGGGCAATGGAAACCTGGCGGCTGGCGCCTGAGTTGGTGATTGTGGGCGAGGAAATTATGACCACGCGCGGTGAGTTATTGGCGGCGTTTGTGAAGGAAGAGATACCAGCCGGGTTGGAGCCACTTGAGGCCATCCGCCGGTTGAAGGCGCAGGGTGCTTTTATCAGTGTCTCGCATCCGTTTGATGGTTTTCGCAACGGGCATTGGGTAGAAGCTGATTTGCTGGAGATTGTGGCGCATGTTGATGCGATTGAAACCTTTAACGCGCGTTGTATGAATACAGCCCCTAACCGGCGGGCAGCGGAGTTTGCCCAAAAGCATAACCTGGCTGGCACAGCTGGCTCGGATGCGCACACAGCGCTGGAAGTGGGTCGGGCGGGGTTGGCGCTGGAGGATTTTTCAGACGCGCAGGGCCTGCGCAGGGTGATAGGCAGCGGGCGTGAGTTCTCACGGCTCTCTTCGCCGTTGATTCACCTGAGCTCGCGTTTCGCCAGCACGGTCAAAAAAATCGGCCTGGTAAAGCGGCCGTTGTAATTGAAAACTGGTGTGAATTGGGTGATTGTTAATATGACAAATGTCAGGTATTGAGACTGCACAATGTCATATAATGAAATTGTGCCATAACTTTCGGGAATTGATAGCGACTAGAGATTAATAGGTAAATTATGTTTAAGAATATTTTTCGTCCTGAATCCAACCGTCGCGAGGCGCTTACAGCCGGACATGTTGTGCCGGATGCGGCTCGCTGCGTTCAATGCGGTATTTGCTCGTATAACTGCCCGATCAATATTGATGTTCGCCGGCATGCCTGGGAGGGCAAGCCGATTGCAGCCAGCCAGTGTCTTACGTGTGGTGAGTGTGTGAATCGCTGCCCGCGTGGTGTGCTGCGATTTGAACGCACCAACCTTTTTGAGGAAGCCTGATATGAGCCAGTATGTCATTATAGGGACGGGTGTGGCAGGCCTGGCGGCGGCTGAGTCGATTCGCAGCGTGGACAAGCAGAGTACGATTACCCTGATCGGGGACGATCCGCATGGATATTATTCCCGCCCGGGCCTGGCGTATTTTCTGACGGGCGAGACGGACCAATCGATGCTTTTTCCTTTTCATCCCAAGGAATTTGAAGCGTTGCAAGCGCGCTTTGTTCGTGGCACTGTTAGCCGGGTACACCCGGAACAACATCGTATTGAGATGAGTGATGGCAAAACGATGCCTTATGATCGCTTGCTGCTGGCGATGGGCTCGGTCGCCGTGCGTTTGAATGTGCCTGGTGCGCAGTTGGAAGGGGTGGTCAAGCTTGACCACATGGATGATGCCCGCCAGATTGTGTCGCTTACACGCCGGGCACGCAGTGCTGTAGTGGTGGGCGGCGGTATCACTGCGCTTGAGCTGGCCGAAGGGCTGGCGGCACGCAAAGTAAAAGTCAATTTCCTGATCCGCTCTGATCGTTACTGGGGCAACGTTTTGGATCAGCTTGAATCAACGATCGTGGAGCACAAGTTAAAAGAACATGGTATGAATTTGCATTACAAATCAGACCTGGCTGAAGTCTTGGGCAAAGGTGGTCGCGTTTGCGGTGTAAGACTGGTAAGCGGTCAGGAGATTAAATGCGAAATGGTCGCCTATGGCATTGGCGTGCGGCCGCGGATGAACCTGGCGATGGAGGCCGGGGTTGCCTGTGACCGCGGGATACTGGTGAATGAATATTTGCAGACCAATGTGCTCGATATTTTCGCGGCGGGTGATGTGGCGCAGGTTTTTGACCCGGCCTCGGGGCGCTCGCTGTTGGACAGCCTGTGGGCTCCTGCGCGCGACCAGGGTCGTGCGGCTGGGCTTAACATGACCGGCAAGCCGACGGTATATATTAAGCAGGTGCCATTCAACGTGACGCGCCTGGCTGGCTTGACCACCACGATTATTGGTGTGGTGGGGCCGGGCAAGGATGTGGAATCGTATGCAATTGCGCGCGGTGACAGCGAAACATGGCAGGTCATCCCGGATGCAATCATTGCCCAGGCCGATTTCGATGTGAACCATCTGCGGCTGATGGTTGGTAAAAAGACCATCGTGGGTGCGATTGTGATGGGCGACCAGAAACTTTCCTCACCCCTGCAGGTGCTCATCCGCGAGGAAGTGGATATTAGCCCGATTCGTGATCAATTGATTACGCCCAACGCGCCGCTTTCAGACATTTTGGCCAAATTTTGGTCGCAGGTGTATGCAAGTCGAAATTAAGATTTATCCAAAAATGGCAGACTATTAAAAGAGTCTGTACTAAAAATTGCATCAAGGAGTGTGCGGTATGTTGAGCGGATACAAAGAACTCTGGATGTCACTGATTGCCTCGTGGTTGATTGCTGCCTTATATGGGGCAGTGATGTATTTAACGGGCAGTGTCCCTGCTGCCGGGGAATTGTTTGGTCATGCCCTGGGCATATTGGGGTTCGTCCTGATGATATTTACCGAAACGCTTTACAGCTTGCGCAAGCGCTCACGCTCGGTGCGATGGGGAAAAATGTCCGAGTGGCTGCAGTTTCATATCTTCACCGGGCTGGTCGGGCCCTTCATGGTGTTTCTGCATACCTCCTGGAAATTTAACGGTTTGGCTGGCGTGGTGACATTGCTGACGCTGGTGGTAGTGCTCAGTGGCTTCATCGGACGTTACATTTATACGCGTATCCCGCGCACAGCCGATGGACTTGAAATGGATACCCCGATGGGCTCGGCCCAGGCAAGCGCGATTGCGAATGCGCGGCGATTTATGGCCCTGTGGCACACGGTGCATATCCCGATTGGCATGGCTCTTTTTACGGCTGCGTTGGTTCACATTGGCGCTGCGCTGTATTATTCCACTTTTCTGAAGTAAATTGTCAATTTATTAGCCACCTGCCGCGTTTGGGGCAGGCAGGTTATTTCGATAAGGTAGTATGCTCGTCACGGTCGCGGATAGAGAAGCATGTTGCGTCTTTTTTGAGCTTGGGTGAAAGCGTAATTCACGACCGCGGGCATAAAATCAGAAATAGGGATCTCGTTCATGAATAATAATCGCCTCGGGTGCCTGTCCACTACTGCCATTTTGGCCTCTTTAATATCCATCCTGGTTATAGGTGGGTATGTGTTTTTTAATGGAAATGTCTTTTTTACCGCCGGGGCACTAAACGCCGAGGCAGGGGAAGTGCTGGGTGGGGCGAGCTCGCACGCGGATGTTGGCAAGTCGTGCGAAAAATGCCATACAGCCCCCTGGGATAAAGCCACGATGGGCGATCGCTGTATGGACTGCCATGCAGAAATCCGGCAACAGCTTGCGACGGCTGATTCGATGCACGCCCAGATGGTCAAGGATTTGACTCTGAAGTGCCAGGACTGCCACACTGAACACCGTGGTCCCACTGCTCCTATTACACACATGGTGGTGGGGCATTTCCCACACGATACGACTGGTTTTTCGTTGGCTTCGCATATTCGACAAGAAAATGGCGCGGTCTTCACCTGCGTGGATTGTCATGGTGACGATATCACGCGGTTTGACCCGGCCGTATGCCAGCAGTGCCATGCGAATCTGGATGGGGCTTTCTCTGCGGCGCATGAAAAGGCGTATGGGACTGACTGCCAGGGTTGCCATGACGGCCGCGAAAGCTTGAATAAGGAATTCAACCATGCTCGCACCGCTTTTAAGCTGGCTGGTAAGCATGTTTCGGTACTGTGCGAAAAATGCCACATTAATGTGCGAAAAGCGGCGGATTTCAAGAACCTGGATAGCAAGTGCGTGGCCTGTCACCAGAAGGATGACGAGCATGGCGGCAAGTTTGGCACCGACTGCGAGCGCTGCCACAGCGTGGAAAGTTGGGAAGATAGTACATTTGATCATTCCACCGCCAAATTTAAGCTGGATGGAAAGCATACAAGTGCCGATTGTGAGTCATGCCATAGCAATGGTGTTTTTGAGGGTACACCGACCACTTGTATTGGGTGCCATCAAAAGGATGATGAGCATGCTGGCAACCTGGGACAAGACTGTGCGGCCTGTCATACGACCGCCGGTTGGAAACCTGCCACTTTTGACCACAGCAAGGCTGATTTCAAGCTGGATGGTGAACACAGTGAGGTAGCCTGCGAGAAATGTCATCTCACCAAGGCCTACAAGGATACCCCGAGCGCCTGTTATGCTTGCCATGAAAAAGATGACGACCACAAGGGAAAATATGGCAAGGACTGCGCGGCTTGTCATTCCACCAATGGTTGGAAACCCGCGACTTTTGATCATAATCTTTCAAAATTCAGGTTGGATGGCGGTCACGCCAATGTAACCTGCGAAAAATGCCACCCGAATGCCAGGTTTGCGGGTACACCCCTGGTTTGCGAGGGCTGCCATTCTGATCCGGCTTATCACAGCGGAATGTTTAACCAGAGCTGTTCAAGCTGCCACAATACCTCTGCCTGGTTGCCGGCTACGTACAATGGACCGCATAGTTTCCCCATGAATCACGGCGGCAAGAACAACACCTGCGGCAAGTGTCACCAGCCTACCCTAAAACAGTCGTCTTGTTACACCTGCCACAACCAACGCGAAATCGAATCTGAGCACCGCGAAGAAAATATTGGTAATTTTGGCGACTGCCTGCGTTGTCACCCGAATGGACAGAGTGCCGAGGACGGTGATGGTGGTGGTGGTGGCGATGGCGGTGGCGATGGCGATGGCGGTGGCGGCGAGGATTAACTTATTGGTAAATTTGCTGATTGACTGGAGGTAGTAATTATGAATAACCGCTTGGGTTGTCTTAGCCCTCTGGCAATATTTGCTACAGCATTCACCATGCTGTCAGTAGCGGCGTTTGCTTTCTTTAGTGGCAGCCAAATGTTTACTGCTGGCGCGTTGAACGCGACCCCGGGCGCACCGATTGGTGGTGTGCACTCACATGAAGAAATAGGTAAGGACTGTGCAAAGTGTCACCCGGCCCCGTGGGAACCGACCAAGATGGAGGAGCTATGCCAGGGTTGTCACCAGGATGTTACCATCCAAATGGCCGACCCGGTTTCGCTGCACGGCGCGCTGGTAAAGAATGGTAAGACCCTGGAATGCTGTGATTGCCATTCTGAGCACCAGGGCAAGACCGCCGCTTTAACAAGCATGCTGCCCAAGGATTACCCGCACGAGGTGATGGGATATCAGCTGCTGGCTCATGATCAATTTAAGGATGGCCATCCATTTGCCTGTGCGGACTGCCACGTAAATGACGTGCAGAGTTTTTCACAGCCGGTTTGTACTGAATGCCACCGCTCGTTGGATGCGGCCTTTACCAGCCAGCATGTGACAGATTATGGTGAGGACTGCCTGGCCTGCCATGATGGCAAGGAAACCGTCAATAAGAATTTTGAACACAACCTGGCGATTTTTAAGATGAGCGGCAAGCACAGCCAGGTGACTTGCGAAAAATGCCATGTCGATGCGCGTAAAAAAGCTGATCTCCAGTCGTTGGACACCACCTGTGGCATGTGTCACCAGCGGGATGATGTTCATAAATCTCAATTTGGCCTGGCCTGCGATGATTGCCACAAGGTGGAAACCTGGGTTGGGGCGACGTATGATCACACCCAGACTGATTTTGGCCTGCTGGGCAAGCATGCGGATGTAAAGTGCGGTGACTGCCATAATAAGGAAGGTCGCACTCAGCTTTCGATGGAATGCGCCGCCTGTCACGTGAAGGACGATGTTCACAAGAACGCATTGGGGAACAAGTGCGCCGATTGCCATACCCCGGCCGGTTGGACACCCTCCAAATTTGACCATGCCTGGTCCAAGTTCCAGTTGATTGGCAAGCATGATGGCGTGGCCTGCGCGAAGTGCCATGATGACAAAATCTTTAAGGGCACCCCGGTGGAATGCTTTGCCTGCCATGAGCAGGACGATCAACATGGCGGCAGGCTGGGCACAAAATGCGAAACCTGCCACAGCCCCGCAGGTTGGAAACCCGCCACGTTTGACCACAAGCTCTCGACCTTTAAGCTGACCGGTGCGCATGGCAAGGTGGAGTGCTTGCAGTGCCATATTAATGATGTTTACAAGGGCACTTCATCCAACTGTTCCTCCTGCCACGATAAAGATGATGCGCATCATGGAAAACTTGGGAACTCGTGCGATAACTGCCACACGACCGATGGTTGGGTACCAGCATTCTTTGATCACAAACAATCCAGTTTCAAGCTGACTGGTGCTCATGGGAGTGTGGACTGTCGGAAATGTCATTTCAACAATGATTTTATCGGCACCCCCAGCAGCTGTTCCGCCTGCCATGAGAAGGATGACGCGCATGGTGGTTCGCTTGGCAAGGGCTGTGAAAGCTGCCATGATACCGATGGTTGGTCACCGGCTCATTTCGATCACAACCAATCCAGTTTCAAGTTGATTGGCCGGCATTCGAAGGCAGACTGTAAGAGTTGTCACAAGACGATGAAGTTCAAGGATACTCCTACAAGCTGTTCTGGTTGCCATGCTGGCGATGATAAGCATGGTGGTGCATTTGGCAACGATTGCGGTAACTGCCATTCAGCCAATGGCTGGTTGCCCGCCAGCTTTGATCATAATAGCAAAACCAGCTTCAAGTTGATTGGTTCTCATTTGAAGGTGGATTGCAAGGGTTGTCACAGTAATAATGTTTACAAGGGCACCCCAACGGATTGTTTCGGCTGTCATTCAGGCGACGATAAACATAAAGGCGCTTTTGGCAAAGACTGCTCCACCTGCCATTCGCCAACCACCTGGGCTGACGCAAAATTTGACCACAACCTGTCATCCTTCAAGCTGACTGGTGCTCATCGCAGCGCGCAGTGCAAAGACTGTCACAGTAATGGCGTTTACAAGGGGACCCCTTCGACCTGTGTGAGCTGTCATGATAAGAATGACAGTCACAATGGGGCCTTTGGCAAGGACTGCGGCAGCTGTCACAGCACCAATGGTTGGTCTGGGGCCAAGTTTGATCATAACCTGTCATCGTTCAAGCTGGTTGGTGATCACTTGGGCGTGGGGTGTGGGTCCTGCCATAAAAACGGCAAATACAAAGGCACACCTACGAATTGCGAAGGCTGCCACGGAGAACCCAAGTTTCATGCCGGCATGTTCGATTCGAGCTGCGCCAACTGTCATAACGAGAACGGGTGGACCCCGGCGCCTTATAGAGGCCCGCACTCCTTCCCGATGAAACACGGCAAGAAAAACAACTCGTGCACGTCCTGTCACCAGCCAACGCTTAAGCAGTGGAGTTGTTACCTCTGCCACGACAAAGCTGAGATTGCCAAGAAACACCAGGAAGAAAACATCGGCAATTTTGACAACTGCCTGAAGTGCCATGCGAATGGCAAGAATTAATGCAAGCATTAAGATATCAGGCTGAACCAGCCTGAAACCAACCCGGGCAGGGGCTGTTTCATCTCAACAGCCCCTGCCTGCCTTATCTGTACTGGCCGCCCTGGCATTTCCCCTGTAATTGACAACCATTACAGGTATAGGGACAATATGTCAGGTTGAAATGACCTGGCGTGTTATGTGTTTTAGTGAATCGGAAAGCATGAAAAACAACCGTTTGGGCTGTCTCTCTCCATCTGCGATCATTTTCTCCCTGGCGACCATGCTGGTGGTGTTTGTCAGTGCGTTTTTTAACGGTGGAATGCTGTTTTCAGCCGGGGCGTTGAACGACCAACAGGGCAATACGGCTGGAGGGGTGCAGTCACATGCCGAAATTGGCAATGACTGCACCCGCTGTCACCCAGCCCCCTGGGATGCGACTACGATGGATGAGTTGTGCCAGCGCTGCCATAAGGATCTGCCCGCTCAACGGCAGGACCCGGCTTCGCTGCATGGCATGCTGATGAATGCCAACCCGGTAACCTGCCGCGCCTGTCATACAGAGCATGGTGGCGCACAGGCGAGCCTGACCGAGCTGCCATTGGGCACTTTTCCGCATGAGAAGATGGGCTTTGTGCTTAACGCGCACCTGGGCCTGGAGAATGGGCGTTCGGTGGGCTGCAAAGATTGCCATCTTGATGATTTGAGCAGCTTTTCACAGGCTACCTGTGCGGAGTGTCACCTGCAGCTGAATGAGGCTTTCACCAGCAAGCATGTGCTGGCCTACGGCGAAATCTGCCTGGATTGTCATGATGGGGTGGAAACGCTCAGTAAAAAGTTTGATCATGCCCGCAGTTTGTTTCGCCTGGAGGGCAAACATGTTGAGGTGGGCTGCGAAGAGTGCCATTTTAAGGCGCGCAATATCGCCAATTTCAAATCGGCCGCGAGGGCGTGTGTTGACTGCCATGGCGACAAGGATGTTCACAATGGCCAGTTTGGTCAGGCTTGTGACCAGTGTCATAAGGTGGATGACTGGGATGCGGCTAGCTTTGATCACAACAGCACCCAGTTTGTGTTGGAAGGCAAACATGTGGGGCCAGGGTGCGCTGATTGCCACAAAAAAACTGCCCCGGATAAGGTCAGCGCTGTTTGTTCAGGTTGTCACCTGAAAGACGATACCCACCAGGGTTCGCTTGGCCTGGCCTGCGAAGACTGTCACACGCCACTGGGCTGGCAGCCAGCAAAGTTTGATCACAACCTGGCGAGTTTTAAGCTGAGCGGCAAGCATGAAGGGCTGGCGTGCGAGAAATGTCACATTAATAAGGTATTGAAAGGGACACCAGTTGATTGCTTTGGCTGCCACCAGCAGGACGATCACCACGCCGGCGCTTTTGGGCGGGAGTGTGGAATTTGTCATGCCAGCACGGGTTGGTCGCCGGCAATCTTTGACCATAAACAGTCCCTATTTAAGCTGACCGGCCAGCACGAGAGCGTGGCATGTGAACAGTGCCATATCAATGGTGTCTTTAAGGGTACGCCGGCTGACTGTGTTGGTTGTCACCAGCCCGATGATATTCACAAGGGTCAATTGGGCAGCCAGTGTTATAACTGCCATTCGCCTGCCGCCTGGAAACCCGCCCGGTTTGACCATAACCGCTCAGTCTTTAAGTTGAACGGGGCGCATATTTATGTGCTGTGCCAGAGCTGTCACCTGAAGGATGTTTACAAAGGCACACCAGCGAGTTGTTTTGGCTGCCACGCCAGGGATGATGCGCATAAAGGAACGTTGGGGCAGCAGTGCGATACCTGCCATGTGACCCGGGTTTGGAAACCGGCCTATTTTAACCATAACCTCTCGGCCTTCCAACTGAGCGGAGCGCACATTAGCGCGGCTTGTGCGCGCTGCCATGTGAATGGTGTATATAAGGGCACGCCGGCGAACTGCTTCGCTTGCCACCAAGATGATGACAAGCATAAGGGTGGGATGGGGCCTAGCTGCGAGGGCTGTCACAGTACCAATAGCTGGGCCGGGGCGACGTTTGATCACAATCTGGCGGCCTTTCAGTTGACCGGCGCACATATTAACGCGGCCTGTGCGCGCTGCCATGCGAATGGCGTTTACAAGGGCACGCCGATGAACTGCTTGGCCTGCCACCAGGATGACGATAAACACAAGGGTGGCATGGGGCTGAGCTGCGAAGGCTGTCACAGCACCAGCAGTTGGGCCGGGGCGACGTTTAACCACAACCTGGCGGCTTTCCAGTTGACAGGGGCACATATTAACGCGGCTTGTGCGCGCTGCCATGTGAATGGTGTTTATAAGGGCACACCAATGAGTTGTTACGCCT
>CAIVSQ010000209.1 GCA_903908605.1 uncultured Anaerolineae bacterium | reverse complement strand
GCCAGTATGCTTGAAACGCTTGGCGCAACAAATGAACAGCATGTTGGGTATGCCAGGAAGATCATATCGGGTGTGGATAATATGACTCGTCTGGTAAACACATTGCTGGACCTGGGTCGGGTCGAGGCTGGTGTGGGTCTGCAACTCGAAAGACTGCCATTGGTAGACGTTGTTGAACAGACTATTGCCACCCTGCAGCTATTTGCCGTGCAGAAAAATATCGATTTGACGGTGACCACACCCAGGAACACACAACCCTTACTTGAAGCCGATAAACTCTTGTTTCAGCAGGCCATTTATAACCTGGTAGAAAATGCTATCAAGTACACTCCACGGGGTGGGCAGGTGGCTGTGCGGCTCCATATTGCTGGCGGTGATATGCTATTTGAAGTACGCGACAGTGGTATTGGCATTGACCCGAATGATCAACCACGTTTGTTTGAAAAATTTTATCGTGGCACCCAGCGGGAGGCGCGCGAACAGAAGGGCTCAGGTTTGGGGCTGGCGATTGTAAAAACAGTTGCAGAACATCATCACGGCAAGGTTTGGCTGGAAAGTCAGCTCGGCAAAGGGAGCACATTCTTTTTTCAGATGCCCCTTCGGCAAAATGAAACCAAGCCCAGTCACTGATATAATGATATTGCTGGAATCCACCTTTTAGATTCGAGAACTTTACGGTATAATGCCATGCCGCTCAAGTGATTGGCGGCATGATTTTTGTTATTATCACGGTTCACAAGAGGTAGCATAAAATGTCGACTAAACGTACTTACCAACCCAGAATTCGCCGCCGCATGCGTGTGCATGGGTTCCGCGAACGAATGTCAACGGCTGATGGTCGCGAAGTTTTGCGCCGCCGCCGCAGCCGTGGCCGCGACAAGTTGTCGGTCAAAATCAATAATCACGTCAAACGGATCCGCTGGTAGGCTGCCTCATTGGAGGCAGGCGGTTTTTCTTGTCTCCGGTAGATTCCTAAGCGCAGGGCAAAGGTGAATCATCGCTTTCGCCTTACTCGGTCCATAGATTTCAAGCGGGTGCGAAGCCAAGGCAGATCCTTCGCGCACCCGCTTGTTGTGTTGGTAAAGCAAAATTCGGAATTGGACCAGCCGCGAATCGGAATTAGTACAAGTAAATCAGTGGGTAACGCTGTCCAGCGTAATCGGGCCAGGCGTCTCTTGCGTGAGGTAATTCGCCCACTTATTCCAGTCATTGTGCCCGGTTGGGACCTGGTTTTTATCGCCCGGAATCGCATTGTGGATTGTACTTTTCAGGATGTTCAGAAAGCTGTGGATTCTGTTCTAAGACGAGCTGAATTATTGCGTCCGATCGAATGTGAGTGTCCATAAACTATGTGTGCAGATCATTATTTGCCCCATGAATATCCCAATGAGCCGAATTTGAAGGATTTGCCGCGTACTTTTTTAAATATTCCGCGGTTAATTTTACTGGCACTGATTAGACTGTACCAGATGACCCTTTCAAAGGGGATGCCCCCCAATACATGCCGGTTTTATCCGTCTTGCTCTCATTATGGCTACCAGGCGATTTATAAATATGGAGCAATGAAGGGATCGGTAATGGCAGCGTGGCGTGTGCTGCGCTGTAATCCGTTTAATCCTGGCGGGCTCGATCCGGTTCCGTAAGAAAGACATGCCTGGTTTTTAGCCAATCACCCAGAAAGCGCTTTTGAGCGCGTTGAAATGGCAGGAGATTTGATGAAGTTCAACCGCATTGTTCTTGTATTGTTCGCAGCTTCGTTGGCGGTTTTATTAACTGCTTGTGGCGCTGCCCCTGCAACCAATTGGCCCGGTCTTGCTACAGATGGTACACATGCTTTCCTTGCAGAAGGATCGTATGTTTATTCTGTATTGCTGAGCGATGGCACAGAAGTTACCACGCAAACTGCCGATGGGCCGGTTGCCGCGCGCTTCCCAGCCAAGGCTGATGGTGCCAAATCCTTTTCAGCTGTACCCGCCCTTAGTAAGGATGGGCAGTTGTTCATTGGCAATGCTTCAGCAAAGGATAATACTTTTTATAGCATTGATCCCCTCACAAGTACGGTTAAGTGGACGTATGCTGGCTTGGGTCAGCCATGGCTTGCTGGTGCCCTGGTTCTCAATGACATTGTTTACGCCCCTGCCGGGGATGGTAAGTTGTATTCCTTTAGCCTGACAGGTCAGAAGCTCTGGGATTTCGCTGCTTCTACTCACAGTTTGTGGACTCCTCCGGTTACAGATGGTGACCAGTTATATCTCGTTACGTTGGATCACGAGGTTATGGCGATCAGCATGAGCGGGAAAAAGATGTGGGGTAAAACCCTCGATAACGGCATCGTTGGCGCGCCGGTTTTGAACGGGCAGAATCTTTTTGTTGGAACATTGTCTGGTAACCTGTACGCATTGAATGCGGCTACGGGCGACCAGGTTTGGGTAAAAATGCTTGATGGTGGCATTTGGGGCTCACCCGCATCCGATGGCACAAATGTCTATGTTGGAACCGTTATTGGAAAAACCGGAAAGTTCTACGCTTTGAACGCTTCCACGGGCCAAATCGCCTGGTCGCGGGTTGAGGAAGGTTCGGTTGTGGCCGGACCACTTACTCATGCGGATCAGATAATTTATGTTACCGAAGCGGGTAGAATTCAATCGATGGACAAGAATGGTGCTCCCAAGTGGCAGGCCACGATTGAAAATGCCAAGTTATACGTTGCCCCTGTTCTCGCAGGGGACCTGATCCTGATTGCACCGATGAACGCGAATTTCCTGCTGGCCGCTTATGATTTGAATGGCGCCCAGCGTTGGACATTTGCTGCCAAATAGGAAAAGTGGATATGGGTAATATTTTTGATTTACTAATTGTCAACCCGTTTGCAAATGCCTTACTGTTAATTTATGCCTTTGTCGGTAACTTTGGCGTTTCGATTATCCTCTTTACCATTCTCATTCGCTTGATTACTCATCCGATTATGGCAAAGCAGATCAAGTCCAGCTCAGCGATGCAGGAATTGATGGCATCGGACGAATGGTTGAAGATCCAGGAAAAATACAAAGGCGATAAAGAAAAACTGGCCCAAGAGCAAATGCGGATCTACAGTGAGCACGGCGTCAGCCCATTCAGCTCCTGTTTGCCGACCTTGATCCAGTTCCCAATTTTGATTGGTTTTTACCAGAGTATCGTTCGTGCCCTGGGCGTGACACCTTTGCAATTACTGGCCTTGGTACGTGGAATTCTTCCTGGGTTGGAAAACATAACGCCTGCCGCCAGCCTCTCTTCCCTGATTCCCATCCAAAGTCATTTCTTATGGATGAATCTTGGACAGCCCGAGGGTGTCAAGGTTAGTTTCCTGCCATTTGCCATTCCTATTTTGGCCATCATTGTAGGCTTGACGACTTTTGTGCAAACCAAGTTGACCATCCAGCCTTCGGCCAGCCCAAATGATCAGTCTTCACAGATGAACCAAATGATGGGCTTGTACATGCCAGTCATGTTATTTGTCTTTGCATTGAACTTCGCCTCTGGCCTGGCAGTCTATTTTATTACCAGCAACCTTGTGGGTATTGCCCAGTATGCTGCTTTGGGTAAGGTTAACTGGAATAATCTGTTTAAGTTTGGTTCTGAAAAGAAGCCCGAAACAAAAACCAAATCCGGTAAGCGTTCATAGGGATAATAGATGACACGTACAACTTTGGAAGTTATTGCTCCATCAGTGGAAGAAGCAATCTCTCGCGGCGCGGAACAGCTGGGCGTTTCGCGTGACCTGTTGGAAGTCGATATTCTCGACGAAGGGTCGAAAGGCTTCCTTGGTATTGGTGGTCGACAGGTGCGACTGCGACTGACTGTAAAAGAAAATGTACCAACCCCGGCATCTGCGGTAGAAGTCGCCCCCGTAGTAGTGGAGAATTCCACAGCGGACGGTGAGACCTTGTTGAGTTTCTCAATACAGACCACCTGCGATTTACTTGCCAAGATGAAAATAAAGGCAGAAGTTACCGCCCATTATGGCGAAGCCGATGGCAATGGCGATGTACCCATCCTACTGGATGTTAATGGCGATGATTTGAGCGTCTTAATTGGTCGCCGAGCCGAGACCTTGAACGCACTGCAGTATATCCTTGCCCTGATAATCAGCAAGGAAGCCAGCCGTTGGGTTCAGGTGATTGTGGATGTGGAAGGTTATCGCGCCCGGCGTGAACGCCAGTTGCGCCAGCTTGCCCGCCGTATGGCTGAGCAGGCTGTTCGAACAGGTAAGCGCCAGCTGCTTGAGCCAATGTCTTCTGCAGAACGACGAATCGTTCACCTCGAGCTGCGAAACCATGAGGCAGTAACCACCGAAAGTGTTGGGGATGAACCCAATCGCAAAGTAAGTATTTTGCTGAAAAAATAAATTTAGATCATCCCAGCCCGGTGATACCAATCACCGGGCTATTTTAATTCTCAGGTTATAATTTGGATATCGGGTTCGCCATACTATAAAAAACATGGTTTTCATGGATTCTATTGATTATCTTGTAATCGGGCATATTACTGTTGATATTACCCCCTCTGGTCCTGTCATGGGTGGGTCAGCAGCTTATGCTGCACTGACTGCGAGGGCATTGGGGTTACGTGTTGGGGTTGTTACCGTTCGCGGTAATGAAATCCCCATCCCGCAGCTTGATGGAATACAAGTTATTTCTGGTGAGGCAGAATTCAGTACTACCTTTGAGAATGTTTATACCCCAGCAGGGCGGGTGCAGTTTATCCGGCGGGTAGCCCCCAAAATAGATTTTTCACTTGTCCCAGAAGCCTGGCGCCGAACGAAAATAATTCATTTGGCACCCGTAGCCCAGGAAGTGGACGCGAGTTTACCAGTTGATTTTCATCCGGAATTATTGGGGATGACCCCCCAGGGGTGGATGCGTAAATGGGATGACGAAGGCCGGGTCTCGTCTTGTGACTGGATTGTTTCAGAGAAAATCCTTTCAAACGTCGGAGCTCTGGTCATGAGTGTGGAGGATGTTGCGAGGGATGAGGAAAAAATTGAGTTGTTGGTCCATGCGGTAAAAATCCTGGCAATAACAGAGGGGGCAGCCGGTGTGCGCCTGTTTTGGTATGGGGATAGTCGACGTTTTCGGCCACCAATAGTGACCGAAGTGGACCCCACCGGTGCCGGTGATGTTTTTTCGGCAGCGTTCTTTTTTAGATTGGTAAATACGCGTGATCCATGGGAAGCGGCACGATTTGCGAACCGTGTGGCTGCTATCTCGGTTACACGTCCGGGAATGTCTGCCGTTCCAAGTGTGGATGAGATTCAGCGCTGCCTGATTGAAGTGATGGATTAACCCCACGCTCAGAATTGTGGGTAAAAGCAAGATGTACTTCTGTGTTGAAGATTTTTGAATGATGGCCAGAGAATAGGCTATCGTTCTTTTTGCCTGATAAAATAATTTTAGTTTTTGCTTTTGGAGGACTGAATTGGGATCTCGCATTTACACAATGGTTAACCAAAAAGGTGGGGTTGGTAAAACAACAACCGCCATTAATTTGGGTGCCTATTTATCCAAGTTGGGACAAAGAGTATTAATTGTGGATCTTGATCCCCAAGCGAATGCAACTTCGTGCCTGGGAGTCGATAAACACACGGTCAAGAATGGTACCTATGAAGCCATGATTGGAACATCCACCGCTGCAGCTGGATTGCTTTCAAATTCAACCGTAGGGTTAAGTTTGCTGCCCTCATCCTCTGCCCTGGCAGGGGCTGAAATTGAGTTGGTGAGCCAAACAGGTCGTGATTCCCGCTTGCGAGCGGCGTTGGAACCATTGCATGACCGCTATGACTATATTTTAATCGATTGCCCACCCTCCCTAAGCCTATTAACAGTGAATGGCCTGGTTGCAGCAAAAGACGGCGTGATTATCCCGGTACAGTGTGAATATCTTGCTTTGGAAGGGGTCGGTCAGTTGCTGCAAACGTTGCAGCGTATTCGCCAGTCGCTCTTTCCCTCATTGCGTGTTCGTGGCGTGGTAATGACGATGTTTGAGAGTCGTGCTCACCTCTCCACGGATGTCGTCGGGGAAATTAGAAAACACTTCCCTGACCAGGTATTTAACGCAATTGTTCCGCGCAGCATTCGCCTGGCAGAGGCACCTTCTTATGGGTTGCCAATATCGGTTTATGCTCCATCTTCCACCGGGGCTCAAGCCTACCTGGCATTGGCTACCGAGCTGCTCATCGGGGATGGTGTCGCTTTGCCCCAGTAGTGCCTGTGTTCTGAAACGGGTCCAGGAAATGCTGGATGATTAAGTAACGCACCCTAAGGAGTAAGCATGCCCAAACATTCCGGTCTCGGTAAAGGCTTGGATGCCTTGATCCCAGGAGGCTTTCAATCTGACGTATCCAAGGTGGAAGATTCAGCCTCTGGGGTGCAAGGCGTTTTGTTGCTTCCGATTGAACAGATTGTTCCGAACCCACGCCAGCCCCGATCGCACTTTGAGGAATCGGCTTTGGTTGAATTGGCTGCTTCGATTCGAGAGCATGGCATCATTCAGCCATTGCTAGTCAGTCGTAATGAAGATGGTAACGGGTATACGCTTGTAGCTGGTGAGAGACGTTGGCAGGCTTCACAACGTGCCGGGTTGAAAGTGGTGCCGGTCATTGTTCGACAGACCACCGACCAGCAGCGGCTGGAATTAGCCCTGATTGAAAACATTCAGCGGGCGGACTTGAATGCGCTGGAAGAAGCCAATGCGTACCGTCAGCTATCTGAAGAGTTTCAATTGTCGCATGAGGAAATTGCCCACCGTGTGGGAAAAAGCCGTGTGGCCATCACCAATACCTTGCGTTTACTCCACTTGCCTGATGTAGTTCAAAAAGCACTGCTTGATCGCGAAATTACCGAAGGTCACGCCCGGGCATTGCTCGGATTGAACAACCCGCGGGCGATTGAATCGGCCTTGCGAACGGTCATTTTTCAAAAAATGACTGTCCGCCAAACGGAAGAACTAGTTAATAAGTTGAAAGGTGAAAAGCCCGCAGCCGTGACGCACGAGGATCGCTCACCTGATGAAAAGTCGTTGGAAGAATATATCCGCGCCAATCTCAGCCAAAAAATCAGTGTAAAAATTGGCAAAGATCGAAGCAGTGGCTCAATGACCCTGTATTATGGCTCCGAGGAAGAGTTCCAAGACTTGATGATTCGGCTCACTGGCCAAAAATACTCACCTTGAGATGTAAGTTTGTTGATAAAGGTAACCTAGCCTTATTTTTTTATTAGGTGCTTTGAGGATTTCTGCGAGCCAGAGTAGTCATGAAAATTCTTTTCAACGCTCAAATTTACAGTTTTGACCAGCATCGCCCAGTAGCCTCTGTGCTTGTTCTCGATCGTGATAAAGTGGCTGCGCTAGGTGGTCCAGAATTGCTGGATGCTTTTGGCGCGCGCTCCAGCCGAGAAGATATGGGTGGTCGCGTTATTTTGCCCGGGTTGACAGATGCCCATATACACCTGATGCATTATGCGCTGAGTCTGCAAAAAATTGATGTCGAAACGAAAACCAAGGCTGAGGCCCTCCAGCGGGTGGCAGAACGCGCGAGTCAATTACCACTGGGAGAATGGATACTGGGGCATGGTTGGCAGCACAACGATTGGGGTGGCGATTTCCCTACCGCTGCCGAATTGGATGAAGTTTCTCCTGCTCACCCAGTTTACCTGACAGGAAAATCCCTGCACAATTCCTGGGCTAATTCGTTAGCCATGCGTCTAGCCGGGATTGGACCTGGTAGTCCAGATCCGCTCAATGGAAGGATAGTGCACGATCTGGCGGGAAAACCGACGGGGATATTGCTTGAAACAGCCATGGAATTGATGGAAAAATTTATACCCAGGCCAGATGAAGGCAAGGTAGCCTTGGCTATCGAAGCTGCGCTGCCCAACCTGTGGAAGCTTGGATTGACAGGTGCGCATGATTTTGATTATCGCACCGGATTTATGGCATTACAAATTTTAGACCGCAGTCAAAGGCTTAAATTACGAGTAACCAAAAGCATCCCCGTGGAGTTGCTGCCACATGCGTCGGCTTTGGGATTGCGAACGGGTTTTGGAAGTGATACGTTACGAGTTGGGTCAGTGAAGGTCTTTATGGATGGCGCGCTCGGTCCCCGTACTGCAGCCATGTTGGATCCATACTTGAATGAGCCCGAGAATCGGGGTATTCTAAATATGGATGGAGAAGAATTTTTTGAACTCGGACGCCAGGCGGCGGAAGTTGGCCTGAGCATGACCGGTCATGCAATTGGTGATCGGGCAACGCATGAAATCTTGAATGGCTATGAACTCTTGCGAAAATACGAACTCGATCAGGGTTTACCTGCCTTGAGACATCGTATTGAGCATGTTCAACTTCTTCACCAGGATGATGCCAATCGCCTGGGTAAACTTGGAATTATTGCATCCATGCAGCCAATTCACGCAACGTCAGATATGGTGACTGCGGAAAAGTACTGGGGAACTCGGGTGGGGTTGTCTTATTCATGGCGTACTCAGTTGGATTCGGGGGCCGTGCTTGCCTTTGGTTCCGACGCGCCGGTTGAGGCTCCCAATCCATTTTGGGGTCTCCATGCTGCTGTTACCCGCCGCCGGTCCGATGGTTATCCTGGTATGCAGGGATGGCATTCTGAACAATGTCTGACAATGCGCGAGGCGTTGGAAGGTTACACTGTTGGTGCTGCATATGCTGCCGGTATGGAAGATCGGGTTGGCCGGCTTTCACCTGGTCATCTTGCGGATCTAATTGTGCTTGAAAAAGATCCCTTTACCTGTTTACCAGATGAATTATTGACCATGAATTCGGTCGCAACCATGTTTGGTGGAGACTGGCTTTGGCAAGCATAACTATGCTCGAGAATAATCCTGATGCCATGATTAGCCCGGAAGTCCTCGTTCCCAAATTGGGAGAACAACTGGTGAACATGGGGTTGTTGACATCTGACCAGCTTCAACAGGCGCTCAGATATCAACACCAAAGTCAGAAAAGCGGAGTAACCCTGTTACTGGGGCAGGCGATTATGGAAATGGGTTTTCTTGATCGCGCCACTTTGGATCGGGCAGTGACTGAACAGATAGTGCGTTTGCGCGCGGCCCTGGAGGATGCGAATCATAATCTTGAGATGCGTGTTCAACAGAGAACACTCGAGTTGGAGGAAGCCCTGCGCAGGCTTTCTGAATACAATCTATTGAAAGCAAATTTCGTGGCGAACGTATCTCATGAACTTCGTACGCCGCTAACCCATATACGCGGGTATCTTGATTTGCTGTATACTGAATCGTTAGGTGATATAAACCCTGACCAAAAAAAAGCCTTGGGTGTCTCGTTACAAGCTTCTCTACGTCTGCAGAGCTTGATCGATGACCTGATTTTTTTCTCCCAAGTATCCAGAGGCCAAATGATTGTTGACATTTGTCCGGTGAATTTGGGGAAGCTGGCTGAAAACATTTTGGGACCGTTGAAGACACGTGCAGAGGCTCATCAACTTACCATGCAGGTAAATATTGAGCCCAATATGCCTTATGTTCAGGCTGATGAAGAGAAAATTTCCTGGGTTATCACTCAGTTGTTGGATAATGCGGTTAAATTTACTGAACCTGGCGGTTTAATCACATTAAAAATAAATAGAGATCCAGGTGCAATTAACCTAATCAATATCTCTGTTACTGACACCGGGATTGGCATCTCTCAGGATAAAATTAAAGATATCTTTGAGCCATTTCACCAGCTGGATGGGTCTGCAACCAGACGTTATGGCGGCACGGGATTGGGTTTAACACTGGCGTTGCAAATTATTGAGGCGCATGGTTCTGTGATTAGTGTAAAGTCGGAATTACATGTTGGTACCACGATTTCTTTTCCTTTACTCATAAAAGAGGTATAGCAACTTGTCAACTCGCCAAGGATTATTTGATTATTTGTCCATTGCCGAAATTGTTACGCAAAATGGTGACTGGAAGCAGGCCCTTGACCAAGTCATTGCCGCTGTTTATTCCATATTCATTTTTGATAATTTAGCTTTATTCGTTGCGGATCAAAGTGCTCACAGCTTGACTGATATTATTTATGCCCGGGCTGTTGGCCGTGGTCAATCTGCCGGGGCTGATGCTGCCTGGGGCGTGGAGCTTGCCAATCAGGTGATGGAACGAAATGATATAGTGATTCTTGAACCTCCCATTCCAGATCCGGGTGCTGATCGATTAGGCGAGCCCTATTTAATTGGTTTGCCACTCAGGACATCAACTGGTCTGTATGGTGCCATGGTATTTGTTCGCTTTGGTGGACCTTCCTTTAGTGAAGACCACATTTTGCATGCTCGTTATATCGCCGCGCAATTTGCCGGGTTATTTGAACGGAAAAAACTCAACGAAGATATCCGGGCATTGGAAGAGGCGCGGCGTTTGCTGGCTTTGCAGGATGATTTCATTGCAACGATCTCGCATGAACTGCGAACCCCCCTCGGATTTATTAAGGGTTATTCAACGACTTTGCTGAGACAAGATACCCAGTGGGATGAAACTACCCGCCGGGAGTTTCTCACGATTATTGAGGAAGAGGCGGATCATTTAACTACACTCATTGAAAACGTGCTTGAATCCGCCCGGTTGCAAAGCAACACCCTTCCGATGAAATTTCAGCCTGAACGCCTCGATACCCTGGTTAAAGAGGTTTCTGCCAGGGCTCAGGCTCGTTCCAGGGATCTGCATGTGGAATTTAATACCACCTTAAAACCAGTTGTACAAATAGATAGTGTACGCATTTCACAAGTACTAAGCAACTTGTTTAGCAATGCATCCAAATATGCACCTGGTGCAAATATCACAATTACTCTGGAAAAAATCCCTGGTTATTATCAGATTCGTTTTTCGGATAATGGGCCTGGAATTCCCCCTGAACATTTGTCCAACTTATTTAAAAGATTTTTCCGGGTTCCGGGGCAGGGTGGTAGCGGTTCTGGTTTGGGTTTGTTTATTTGCAATAAAATTATTATTGCTCATGGTGGAAGAATGTCAGTTGAATCCGAGCATGGTGCCGGTACAACGTTTTTGATTGACCTGCCATCCGATCCTGCATCAAGATCAGAAGGAGATTAGAATGAACACTAGAATTTTAATCGTGGATGATGAGCCCCGATACTTGCGATTATTGGAGGCAAATCTGCGCTCGGATGGATACGATGTCGTATCAGCTTCGGATGGTCTGCAGGCTGTTGAGGTATTTTCCTCAGATCCCGTGGATTTAATATTGATGGATGTGATGATGCCAAATCTTGACGGGTTTGCCGCTTGTCAGCGTATTCGGCAGTTTTCCAATGTGCCAATCATAATTCTCACTGCCAAGGGAGAAGAACAGGATCGTGTGCGAGGTCTTGATATGGGCGCAGACGATTATCTTGTAAAACCCTTTTCTGCAACCGAATTGTTGGCCCGGGTTCGCGCGGTACTTCGTCGTTCGCAGGTCTCCAAAGATGTTAATCAGAGTCGGTTTTTTGTACACGATAATTTGCGGATCGATTTTGCCCGCGCCGAAGTGTGGCGTGGAAGCCAGTTGGTATTCCTATCTGCCACTGAATATCGCCTTCTGTTGCAATTTACCCACAATGTTGGGGTTGTTATGAGCGCGGAGGATTTGCTTTCGAGCGTTTGGGGTGGCGAATATCGCAATGATAAAGAAATCCTATGGGTGAGTATTGCGCGTCTTCGCCAAAAGCTGGAAGAGGACCCACATGCGCCCAGGCATATCGTTACCAGGTCAGGTCTTGGTTACCTGATGCCACCCTTGGAGAATTAATTTAATTCCTATGGATCATTTTTCCAGCGAGAATGTCGGATTGAACCTGAGGTTTTATCTATATAACCAGTTCGGCCACATATGTGTATCAACATTTAGCGCTTTTTTTCTGAGCATAAAATAGCTATTTGTGGCAGGGCATACAAAATAGGTTTTTCCTTGAATGGTATTGCATGGAGAAAACATTCCCTGGTTGTGTCTCGGAAAAGAGATAAGAAAGGGTTTGATTTACGAAGGGAGAGTAGGTCATGAGTTTGGAATTTAATGAAAAAGGAAAATATTTTACAGATATTATTTCAAAGGCCGCAGTTGGCGCGATTATTCAAACGACCATTCAGCGAATTGAAGGATTTATCCATATTCGCTTGGACAGTCGTTTGAAGGATGAATTGGATCGCGGTGAGTCTTTCCTGGCCATTACCAATGCGAAAGTGTTTGCTGCTGATGGTTCCTTGCAGTATGAGGCGGATTTCTTGAGCGTTGCACGTTCGCAAATTGTTTGGGTTATCCCTAATGATGAGACCAGTTCGGGAGAAAGGCAATGACGCTTTCCTCGACATCTTCCGGTTTGTCTGCCGCCGACCTGTCCAAGTTAAAGCATTTTGTTGCCGATAACTTGACGCGTGAGTTGGAAGCTGAAAATCCTGAATATTTTCAGCGTGAAGCGTTTGTGCAGAAAAAGCTGGTGGAGATATTGGCTCGTTTGCCTGCCAATATTCCCGCTTCCATTCGCCAACAGGTGATGGTGGAAGTCAAGGATGACGTGCTTGGTTTTGGTCCCATCCAGCCACTGCTTGATGATCCTGATGTCAGCGAAGTGATGGTGAATGGACCCAAAAAGGTCTATGTTGAAAAAAAAGGGAAGTTAATTAAAACGGGTGTTACCTTTGAAAATAATCAAGGTGTGCTGAGGGTGATCGATCGAATTATTTTGCCCCTTGGTCGTCGTATTGATGCTGATTCACCAACTGTTGATGCTCGTTTGCCAGATGGATCCCGTGTAAATGCGGTTATTCCACCTGTGGCGTTGGATGGCGCCTCGATCACGATCCGAAAATTTCGCAAAGATAAATTGAGCATGGCTCAGTTGGTAGAATTTGGTTCCATATCTGCGTCCATGGCTGAATTCTTAAATGCGTGTGTCGTCAGCCGCCTGAACATTATTGTTTCAGGGGGTACTGGTTCGGGAAAGACAACTTTATTGAACGTGTTGTCCAGCCTAATCCCCGAGACTGAGCGAATTGTCACCATTGAGGATGCGGCTGAACTTCAACTTCAACAAGAGCATGTTGTTAGACTGGAAACCAAAGCTGCCAGTCTGGATGGCAAAGGGCAGGTAACAATACGAGATTTGGTGCGGAACTCATTGCGTATGCGTCCAGATCGTATTATCGTGGGCGAATGCCGTGGCGGTGAAACCCTGGACATGTTGCAAGCGATGAATACAGGCCACGATGGGTCACTTACAACCTTGCACGCAAACACCCCTCGTGATGCTTTATCTCGAACAGAGACGATGGTTTTGATGGCAGGGATGGATCTGCCGCTAAAAGTGATTCGACAGCAAATTTCTGCAGCGATTGATGTGGTTGTGCAGCAAACCCGTTTGAAAGACGGTTCTCGAAAAGTCACTTCCATCACCGAAGTAGCCGGTATGGAAGGTGATACGATCGTTTTGACAGAGGTTTTCCGTTTTGAGCAAACTGGTACCAGCCCTGATGGAAAAATTATTGGGCAGCTAAAGCCAACCGGTATCCGGCCGCTTTTTACCCCGCGTCTGGAAGCTGCCGGATTTAAGCTGCCCCCCGAAGTCTTTGGGGCTAGCATGGGTGATATGCTCAGACGGCGGTAATAGATGTTGTTGCCATTGATATAGAAGTGATGGACAATAAATAATCTAATTTCACACATGTTGGTCGGTTGATCCTTTGGGTAGGATTAGGTTGTTTTGTTGTCGTGTATAATCAACAATAATTCTCTGTTTTGTTGCATTTCCGTCCCTGAAATAACCCTGGATACTGATTATGAGCTTGCAAGTTCAGATAACACTTCGCGCGCACAAATTGGGAGTATTAATTCGTGATGCCCGTATAGCGGCGCGAAAAACAATACCCGAAGTGGCTACTGCCATTGGGGTTACTCATTCGATGTTGCGGTCCTATGAAGAAGGCCGTAAATCTCCCTCGTTGCCCGAGCTTGAAGTGCTGGCTTTTTACCTAAATTTGCCCATCCAGCATTTTTGGAGCGGGGAGGCATTGTCAGATGATTCGGCCCGAACTGAGCCTATTAACCTGGCTCAGTTGGCATCGCTTCGTCAGCGCATTATTGGTGCTTTGTTGCGCCAGAAACGCCAGCAAACGAGCATCTCGTTAAAAGTGCTTGCCTTTGAAACAGGTATTACACAATCGCGGATATCCGCCTATGAACAAGGAACGTCAGCCATCCCATTGCCAGATTTGGAAGCCATTCTTTCAATTTTGGGAGTCCGGATAGAGATTTTCTTTGACCAAAATGGGCCAGTTGGCAAGTGGATGAGTGAGCAAGCTGCCATCCAGGAGTTTCTGAAATTGTCACCTGAATTGCGGGCATTTGTTTGTCTGCCTGTCAATCGGCCATATCTTGAATTGGCATTAAACCTGAGCCATCTATCAGCTGATCGGCTGCGTTCGGTGGCGGAAGGTTTACTCGATATTACGCTTTAATTCCTAGCCAAGCCACTTGGTTTCCTAAGAGGAAGAGCATGCTAACTACACTCAATAAAGACCTGGTCGCCAATGCAACCCGGGCGTATCAGGTTGGTGATTACAATACCGCCGCCCGCCTTTTTGGCGAAGCTGCTGTGGCGTTTCAGGAAAACAGCAATTTCCTTGATGCGGCAGAAATGAAGAATAACCAAAGCGTGGCATTGCTTCAGGCGGGTAATGCCAGGGCAGCTTGCGATGTGGTTAAAGGTACAGCGCAGGTATTCCAAGATGCTAATGATTTTCGTCGGCAGGGAATGGCTTTTGGCAACGAAGCTGCTGCATTGAATGCAATGGGGCGTATGGATTCCGCGGCAGATTTATACCGCGCTGCGGCTGATTCATTCGAAAAAGTAGGTGAGGATCAGTTGCGTTCCACCGTCATGCAGGCTTTGGCTGGTATACAGCTCCGTAAAGGTAAAATCATGGAAGCCTTATTGTCCATGTCGGTTGGTCTTTCTGGTGTGAAAAATCCCACTCTCAAACAAAAAATCTTGCGCGGTCTCTTGAAGTTCCGAGTATGATCAATACCAAATTGGCTGTCAGACCAGCTCTTCAGTCCGATCACACTGCAATTGCCAATTTGATGTATTTTGAGCCGCGTGTTCATCGTCATTTAGATTGGCGTGGCCCATTGGAATGGCTTGGCGTCCCGGAGTATTGGGTCCTGGAACAAGGTGATTCGATTGTATCTGCCTTGGCATGTCCTCCCGACCCACAAGGGGTGGCGTGGTTGCGTTTTTTTGCCCATGTCTCAGGGGTATCGCTTCAGGACGCATGGCAAGCACTTTGGCAGGTTGCGCTGCCTGCGCTCAAAGAGCGAGGTTATTTGATAGGTGCGATTACGGTATCCGAATGGTTTGGACCGTTGCTGTTGGAATCGGGTTTTTCAATTACCCAGCAGATCGTTGTGCTGGAACATGATTCCGTTGAATTTAAGCTCCGCCCTTTGCCATCGAATATTGTGATGCGATCAATGACTGATCGTGATTTGCAAGCAGTTGCCAAGGTGGACCAGGAGGGATTTGCACCTTTGTGGCGAAATTCAATCCAGGCTTTGCGGTCTGGGTATAACCAGTCCGGGTTTGCAACTGTTGCCTTGCTCGATGGAGAAATTGTTGGGTATCAAATAAGCACAAGAAATTCGTTTGGCGTGCATCTGGCTCGCCTGGCGGTGTTGCCCGCTTGCCAGGGTCGCGAAATAGGCTATAGCCTGGTGCAGGATCTCTTGCTTCAAACCAGGCGGGCTGGCTTGCGTAGACTGACTGTAAATACCCAAAATGATAATCGTATGTCATTGGCGCTCTACCAAAAAATTGGTTTTGAACTTACTGGTGAGCAATATACCGTTTATACACTTTATACCGAATGAGGCATGATGAACCGTCCAGATTCTGTGGTTGTCAATGGTATTGTACGCCAGGCCCTCGTTTCCTCTGAAGAGGTAATGGGTTCCAATGGATTGAACGCAGTTATGCGTTCTGCCGGTTTGGAACGTTTTGTCGGGAATTTTCCTCCCAATGATATGAATCCATCCATAAACACTTCAGATTACGCTCATCTGAACCAGGCGATTGAAGACTTTTATGGACGCGCTGCCAAGGGGATGTTACGCAGAATTGGCAAAGCATCCTTCCAGTATGGTGTTCGCGAACAGGCTGCTTTGTTAGGTGTGGCCGGAGTGGCTTTAAAATTACTTCCCAGGAAGCAGCGGATTATGTTTATCTTAAATGGCATGGCCGATGCTCTCAAAAAATCCAATAAAGAAGTTGATGCCTGGATGGAGGAAAAAAACAACACCGTTGCCTTCGTGGATCGCTCATGTGCCGTTTGCTGGGGACGCGAAAGTACACAGCCAGTGTGTCACCTGTATATTGGCTCTGTTGGAGAGGCTGTTTTATGGGCCACCGGTGTGGAGCATGAAATCATTGAAACGCACTGTATGGCACGCGGAGATGAATACTGCAGGTTTGAAGTTGGCGCTCCCAAGGAATAAGCGTGTAATGGAGGGTTTCGAAATTCTTTAATTCCTGGGTACAGCAGCAATAATGTGAGTTCTAAGATG
>CAIVSQ010000208.1 GCA_903908605.1 uncultured Anaerolineae bacterium | reverse complement strand
TTGAACCAAGTACATCAAGGCGCGCAGTCGAATCTGGTTAGGGTCATCCAATATACCGACCAAATATTCACTTGAGGAATAATCAAGACCAATAAGATGTCCAATGAAATGAGCTTTCATACGAGCATTCTCATCTTCAGGCATATATTCCAAAATGCCCTGTTCCAATTTTTGATGGGCTATTATCAGGGAATCACTATCTGCAATTTCAAACCGGTATGAAAAAATATCACGCAATAAGGCGTAGGGAATTTTTTGCATCACTTCTGTGGATCGCCCCTTAAAAATTAGGACGTTGGCAGGATAAAGGTCCAACCAATTCTGAAATTCATACAACAGGCGGCTCTTTCCGACCCCTGCATCCCCACTAATTGTAATCAGCTGCAAGGTGCTATTTGCAAGCGAAGACCGAAAAATAGCCTGCAAATTATTCAATTCAGATTCACGCCCAATCATACGGGTTTCAATTCCTTCAACTCCACGCGTACGCACCCGAAAGGCACGGGGCTTTAGTTGGTGAACACGATACGCTTGCACAGGTTCCGATTTCCCCTTTAGCAAGAGCGGCTCTTCAACGGAAAAATCGAACACGCCACGCGTCTGCCGGTAAACATTATGGGAGATAAGCATGCCACCAATTGGAGCAGCATGCTGCAAACGGGAAGCGAGATTGACAGTATCGCCCATGGCAGTGTATTCCTGCCGAGACCCAACCAACCCCAGCATAGTAGGACCTGTATGAATACCAATACGCATATTTAAATCGCGGTTTTGCAGCAAGCAAAAATCCATTAAGTCTGATTGCATATCCAGGGCGGCGCGCACTGCTCGCTCCGGATCATCTTCACGTGCTGTATCGGTTCCCCATAAAGCCATAATTTCATCCCCGATATGCTTATCCACAAGACCACCATACCTGGCAACAATTAAGTCCATTCTTTTCCAAAGTAAATTTATCTCATCCAAAACGTCTTCTGCGTCCAAATTCGAAGATAATTTGGTAAATCCGGATAAATCAGCGAAAAGCACAGTAATTTGTTTGCGCTGACTGACTGGGTGATCCTGGGAACGTAATAAGGCCAGTTTTTCACGGATAGGCAAAAGCATGGCATCGACAACATCATCTCCCAACACTAAACGTTGGGCTTCAAGAATGGCAATGCCCTGTTCCAGTTTTTCAATCTCACTCATGATAAACCTCTGTTTGGGATATATAAAATAATAGCAGGTTGCTAGATCAGAAACAACACTGAAAATTAGGTGTTTTCAAAATATATTTTTCATCCAACTGGAATATATTCAAACAACTGAACGCCTGATTCAGTCATAAATCAAAACAACCAGTAAATGAAAATAGATATAATAGGTGGCAGGCTTGTGATTAAAAAAAACCTGTAATCAACAAAAACTACAAGGCTATTCATTTACCACTATCCAATATGGGAAAACTCTAGTTGTGAACGTGACCTCTAGCAAAAGGATTAACATGCTTGAATACGTGAATCTTGACCTGGCCCTTTCCAAGGAAGAATACGAAAGTCGGATTGGCAACCTGCAACAAAGGCTTTATGAACTGGAACACGCCGTGTACGATGCAAAAGTTCCAGTCATGATTGTTTTTGAAGGCTGGGCTGCCACAGGTAAAGGCAGGATGATCAGCATCCTGGCGGAACGCCTGGACCCGCGTGGGTTCAGAGTGGTACCAATCGCTCCGCCCCGCACCGCAGAAACAAGATACCCATGGTTGTGGCGCTTTTGGTTAAAAATTCCCGCGCGCGGACAAATGGTTGCCTACGATACTTCCTGGTACCGGCGAGTACTCACCGACAGGATCAACAAGGCTGTCAACAAAAAAGCATGGGAATCAGCATATCAAGACATTGCCGAATTTGAGGAACAGCTTGCCGCAGACGGGGTGGTAATTTTGAAGTTCTGGCTACACATCAGCAAAGAAGAACAGGAAAAGCGGCTCAATAAACTGTTAAAAGACGAATTAACAGCCTGGCAGGTCAGCCAGGATGATCTGATTCAACAGAAGAAGTATGACAAGTACAGTCAGGCGGTCGAGGATATGTTATCCCGCACTGATTCACCACACGCGCCATGGACCATTATCGAGGCCACCAACCGCTATCATGCTCGCGTCAAAGTGTTGGAAACCACTATCGAAGCACTCGAAGCTCGCCTCGGATTGCCCTCCAGCCTGGCACCGAACGCCAAAAAACGACGCAAATCGGAAGAACTGCAAGGAGCTGTAAATGCTTGAACGTCTCGATCTTTCCCTTTCTACCCCCCGCGAAGAATATGATAAGCAATTAAAAACCTTGCAGGCCGATCTATATCTATTGGGCTATAAAGTTTATACCCAAAAACGTCCGGTTATTGTCGTGTTCGAGGGTTGGGATGCCTCTGGCAAAGGCGGTACGATAAAACGCCTGACAGAGAAAATCGATCCACGTGGTTACGTGGTCTGGCCCATCGCAGCCCCAAGCGGTGATGACCGCGAACGACATTATCTATACCGGTTTTGGAGAAGGCTGCCCGAACAGGGCCAGATCGCCATTTTTGATCGTTCCTGGTATGGTCGCGTATTGGTTGAACGGTTGGAAGGTTTTTGCAGCGAAGCAGATTGGAAACGTTCCTATAGCGAGATCAACCAGTTTGAACGCCAACTAACCGATTTTGGTGCAGTCATATTTAAATTCTGGATGCATATCAGCAAGGATGAACAACTACGCCGCTTCACCGAAAGACAGCGAACGAATTACAAATCATGGAAAATCACCGATGAGGATTGGCGCAACCGTGGCAAGTGGGAAGATTACCAGGTTGCGGCCGAGGAAATGGTACTAAAAACCAGCACGCCCAATGCCCCCTGGACCCTGGTGGAAGCCAATGACAAGTATTATTCGCGCATAAAGGTGTTGCGGACGGTTGTGAGTAAATTGAAACAGGCGTTGAAATAATAGATTTACAAAATGATGGTCATTAATCCACGAGCAGCCAAACCAGCGACCAATGCAACGATCACCGTCAATGCAGTGATCCACCACATCCCTTTGGTGCCCACTTCACGACGAAGCATGATCAGGGTTGCAACGCAAGGCACGTAAAACATCACAAATACAGTGAAAGTAAATAATTGCGCTGGGGTCATGACTTTGTCAAAGTTCATGGTTCCCAAAGCCTGACCAAGCATTACCAGTGATAATTCCTTGCGTAAAATGCCAAAGATCAATGGCACGCCTACTTCTGCCGGCAGACCCAACAACCATGTAAACGGACGGATGAGCAGATTGAAATAAATGGCCAGGTTGAGGTAGCTTAATACTGCCAGTACACCACTGCCGGCAATCAGGGTGGGCCAGGCCTCGACAACAAACTCACGGATGCGGAACCAGGCTTTATTAAAAACAGCCTTAAATGTTGGGACACGATAAGGTGGCATTTCAAGAATCAAACCTGGGGCATCTTCAGGCAACAAGTGAGTTAACAACTTGCCAGTAATCGCAATCACCAGTAAATTAAAAACATACAATCCCAACGCCGCCAGCGGTCCAAGATAAAAAGCGACCAGGCCGAATACGACAGCCAGGCGGGCGGCACAGGGCACAAGTGTTGCCAATGCCGCTGCCATAAAACGATCTCGCGGTTCTTCCAGCGTACGAGTTGACATGATCGCAGGAACGTTACAACCATACCCGAGGATGAATGGCACAATCGCTTTGCCATGCAAGCCGATGCGATGCATGAGCACATCCATCAAGAAGGCCACCCGGGGTAAATAACCTATATCTTCGAGCAAACCCAGACCTAATAAAAAGGGTAACAAGTACGGCAGCACAATAGCCACCCCCGCTGTGACCCCTTGCAAGACTCCATTGACCAAAACGCCCAAAAAGCTCTGCGCACCCAGCGAACTGGTTGTTGCAACAATAAACCTGTTAAAAATCGCCATGAGAGGCGGTTCGATCACCCGCCCTATTCCATAGACGGCCTGAAAAAATAGCAACAGGATCATCAGCAGGGTCACATAGCCCCAAACCGGGTGCAACAAAACATCATCCAGACGGTCGCGCATCGTCAGATTTCGCTCTCCCTGCCGAACGTACTCAGCCGAAACCACCTGACCCAGGCGATGCCGATCGAGGGGATCATCCGAAAACCCCGAGAAACGGCTTTCGTAATCCGCTGTGCCCCGCGCTGTTTCTATCCCTGCAAGAAACAAACCCTTCACCCCACGACCCTTGCTGGCAATCAGGGGGACAACACGAACCCCCAATTTTTTCTCAAGCCCAGGTCCATCCACCCTGAGCCCCATACGCGCAGCTTCATCCATCATATTCATTGCAACAATCATAGGACGATTAACAGATAACAACTCGAAGGTCAGTTCGAGCGATTGAGCGAGGTGAGAAGCATCAACCACATTGATGATCACATCAACATTATTGGATGCCAGGTATTCCTTGGCAACCGCCTCGGCCGGGTTGGAACCCGTTAGTGTATATGTTCCAGGTAGATCGACCAGGTTCACAACCTCACCCGCTACACGCACCTTGCTCTCGGTGAATGTTACCGTGGTACCATGAAAATTACCTGTTTCTGCCTTGTAGCCGGCAACATTATTAAACAGGGTACTTTTTCCACAATTTGGGCGTCCGACCAGGGCAAATCTCATGCCATCAACTCCACCATGATTTGCTGAGCTACAGCACGTCCAAGAGCCATCTCCCGCCCGCTGACTTCAACCAACAAAGGACCTTCCAACGGGGCAGCGCGCAAAATGCGTGCTTTATCCCCAGGATATATTCCGTGTTGGAGCAAACGATCCTGGAATTTGAAGCCGCCCTCAAAACCAAGCACAATCACCCAGGTTCCAATCTCAATATCTGTTAATCGCATGTCAATATTGTCCTCAAGGGTTTGATTTTACCGTAACAGGGATAAAATAGGATTGACACTTCTCATCTCTCGCTCCAACAAAACTTACTGTGACCAATTCGATATGAAAAATGTGCATATACTGCTCATGGTCTTACTCCTTTGTGGGTGCGCAATGCCATTTGCGCCCGCCCGTGTGGCAACGGGGTTGACACCCACTATCCCTGCGTTAATTACGGCGACAGATGAAACCAAGAATCCCACCAGTGAGGCTTCTTCTGAACAGTGCGCTTTCGTGGAAGGCCGGCAACAGCTTCCGGATGTATCAGACCGAATAAGTGCTAAAATGAAAGAAGCCCAATTACCATTAATAAATTTGCGCGCTGAAGCCTATGGAGAAAATTGCATCACAACCGATGGGCATATAGTGCGATTTGCCGCCCGCGAAACCGATTTTTACTTCACCATTTCAGCCTCAGATCTCGAAAACCAGGAAGAGTTAGGGAATTTATTGGATTTACTATTAAGCACCCTCAGGCAATTTCCAATAGAAAGCACCCCTGGACCCAATCCTGGTTATATCAGTGTTGTATTTTTAACACCATCGAAATCGCAAAACTTATGGTTAACGCGCCAGCGTGCCATCGATTTAATCTCACAAGGGCTCAAAGGCGCTGCCTTATACCGCGGTCTTTCTGATTCGAAATGATTAATTCTTTCCAAGATGTGACCCTATGCCTGAGATGATTTTTCAAATTACACCCTATGCCGTAATTTGCAGCCTGGGAGCGGTTACTGCAGTTGTAGTGGCAATCGTAGCCTGGCTCAGGCGTGATACCTCAGGGGGGAAATCACTCACGGCGTTGATGATTGCTGCTGCCATTTGGGCAACCGGGGCGGCCATGGAATACGCTACGATCGGCATTCCTGGCCAAATTTTATGGTCGAAATTTCAATATTTTGGCACGGTTACCTGCCCTGTGTTATTGCTCATTTTTGCACTTGAATACAATCACATGAGCGTTTGGCTCACCAGGCGGAATATTCTGTTTTTATTTTGCATACCACTGATCACAATCGTATTAGCGCTCACCAACGAATGGCATATGCTGATCTGGACAAGCTACACACCCAGTCCTGCGGGAAATAATATAACCATATACGGTCACGGAATTGGGTTCTGGATCGGTGCGGTTGGATATTCATACCTGGTGATGCTGGCTGGCACCATCCTGCTGATTCGGGGTGCCCTGTTAATGCCTTCCCCATATCGCAAACAGGTGATCCTGGTAGTTTTCGCCGCGCTATTGCCGTGGACGGCCAATTTTATTTATGTATTTGGGCTCAGTCCCGCGCCAGGGCTGGAATTAACCCCACTTTTTATCGTAATTGCTGGTGGAATTTTTACGTGGGCTATTTTTCAATTCAAACTTCTCGACCTGGTGCCAATCGCCCGTGACACGTTGATTGAAACCATGGAAGATGGCATGTTGGTTTTGGACACCCAAAACAGGGTGGTGGATGCCAACCCTGCTGCACGCCGGCTGCTGGGGAAAAATGCCCAATTCAAAATCGGTCAATACGTTGGAGAAATATTCAACGAATGGCCCGAAGCTCGTACTCTGTTCATGCAGAATAATCCCGAATTAAAAACCGAATATCCCATTGAGGATGGTGCTGGCGGATTTATTGAGATCAGCCTGTCCCCAGTACATGATGGGCAAGGGCACATGAATGGACAATTTATAGTCATGCGCGATATCACCGATAGAATTCATCTCGATAACGAAATGCGCAGTGTCAACGATGCGCTTCGTTTGAAACTTACAGAAATTGAATCCCTACAGGCGCATTTACACGAACTTGCTATCCGCGATTCCCTGACCGGTCTGTTCAACCGTCGCTATCTGGATGAGATTCTCGACCGCGAACTTGCAAGGGCCAGGCGCGGGAATTATGAAATCAGCCTAATGTTGATTGACCTCGATCATTTTAAACAGTTTAATGATACTTATGGTCACAAAGCTGGGGATCAGGTCTTAATCTCTCTGGGTAAATACCTGCCTCAGGGTGTCAGGGAAGGTGATATTGTCTGCCGGTACGGGGGAGAAGAATTTTTAGTCATCCTTCCAGGGGTTAACCTGGATGACGGGATAAAACGAGCTGAAAAAATATGCAAGGATTTCAGCAACTTGCCAGTTACGTATGATTCGTATGATTTGAATGGCACAATCTCGATTGGGGTTTCTGTTTATCCCACCCATGGAAAAACAGCTGATGATCTGATCCGTTCAGCCGACGCAGCCATGTATGTCGCTAAACAAAACGGCCGCAATCGCGTCTGCGCCCAGGTATAAAAAAACAGCGGGGAAAACCCGCCATTTTTCTGAATTCCCTGTTAGTCTCCGCGGATCAATTTTAATATTTCAGGCAACAATGCCGCGTTGCAAGCCAGGGCTTCCTTGAACAAATGCCCTTCACGGCCATCCCAGCTACCAAAATACCCACCTGCTTCACGAAAAATGACCGGGAATGGACCGCAATCCCAGTCAGCCATGATCGGATCGAGCATGGCTTCGGCCCTGCCGGTTGCCACGGTGAGATAACCATAGGCATCACTCCAGCCTCGGGCAGCATAGGCTCGCGCGTTTATCCGATCCCAGGCCTCGTTGCGTCCGTGCCGGCCCATGTTGCGAACATTTGTAAAACACACCCAGGCACGCTCGAGCGAAGATTCTGCAGAAACATGTGCCCGACGACCGTTCCACCAGGCACCTTCTCCGTCAGCGGCGCATAACATTTCATCGGTGCCAGGATAATATGCGGCCCCAACCCGCACAACCCCATCCAGTTCAAGGCCAATCAAAACTGCGTACAAGGGAACGCCTCGCATAAACGACTTCGTGCCATCGATTGGATCTATTATCCAACGGGCCTGGCTTTGACCACCTGTTTCACCGAATTCCTCTCCAAGGATGGCGTGCGCTGGAAAGTGCTTTTCGAGTTCATGCCTGATGAAAGTTTCTGCCGCGCGATCAGCAGCGGTAACGGGCGTATCATCCGCCTTGTAATCTGGTCGAACACCGGCATTGAAATACCCCAGGGTAATTTTCCCTGCGCGGTAAGCAAGGTCAGTAGCAAAATCGAGAGTTGATCGCAGGTGCATGGGTGGTCCTTCGGGTTTCCTGGGAATAAATGGTTCAACCCACCGCTACAGTTTCCTGGCAGGTGGGGAAATTCAGACAACCGTAATATTTCTGCCCGTTGAAGGGACCATCCTTGTCAAAACGCAAAACCATGGTTATGCCACATCGCGGACAGATGGGCGAAAAATCGGCCTGTCTTGGTGCGGTATCTTGTTTTTTATTCAAAGCCGACCGCATTCTCTTGGCTAATTCCTTGGTGTCATAAGGCGGCTGGACCGTCACGTGAATAAGTGGGAAGCCAGCACTGGCAAACAAGCCATCTAAAAAATGATCTATCGGGCGGTGATCGCTTTGCTTGAGGTAATCAAGCTCAATCGCCATGGCAGGCTTAAGATTTTCTTTCCAAAGCAAAAGAAAATCCACATTTCTTCTCACCAGCTTGGTGGATTGATGAACGTTTTCGTTCGGGCGGGATACAAAAAAAAGATCTACCAACGCAACTTTTGGGCAAATAACAAATGAACCCTTAACCAATTCCAGCAGAACGTGGTAAAAGGCAGCCTCAGATGGTGAAAGGTACTCCTGGCGTAAACGGAACGGAAATTCGGATGATTGATCAGGCATTCTTGTATTTTACTGGAAAATCAACTCAAATTTTGCTGGCGTATTAATTCTTCCAGGAGAATTTCCTCCTCTGTTGCAGAATTCACGCGCCCATCCAACCAGGCGTTTCGCAGGGATTGTAAAATATCTTCAAAATAGGGTCCTGGCACCAAGCCCCTGGATCGCAGTGTATGACCATTAACGCCAGCATGAATATGCCGCCATGTGCTGACATAATGCTCAAGCGCGTCCTCCCTACTGACCACCCATGCCACGTACAGCGCAAAAAGCGGCAGTCCATCCAACCGTCGGGTCCAAACAGAAGGTGATTCGGCGTGCAGGGTGACCAGGTCCGGCAATAGGTTCGATACAGCCTGGATCGTCTTGAAAGTGAGGATAGGAAAATTCAAACGCGCGTGTAGCTGCTCAAGTTTTTCTTCGGGTATATCCAACAACCAAAGGGAATACCCCAGACGCGGAAGCAATCCAACCTCTTGTTCCAAGCCAATATCAGCCCAAACCCCAACCATTTCAGCATGAAGGATACGCTCCAACCTATCAAAGATAGCAGGATTCCAGGGAAGAATTTCTGAAATGGCTTTGATCAAGCCAAGCTCAGCCAGGCGTGCCAACATGGTCGCTGCTCCGGGTTCCTCCAGGATTAGGTCCAATTCGTGACGCAGGCGCTCAGGCGTCAGGCGGGCAATTAATGGCCGTGCCTCATCCATCAGCTGAAGTGTGCGGTTCTCTATCTTAAAACCATACCGTTGTTCATATCGTACAGCGCGCAACATGCGAGTTGGATCATCCACAAAGGATAAGGAATGCAAGACCCTGACAAGATGGTGTTCCAGGTCCTTTAGTCCGCCAAAATAATCGTGCAGTTCTCCGTAGTGACGCCCATCCAGGCGCACAGCCAGGGTATTGATGGTGAAATCACGGCGGTGCAAATCCAATTTGATGCTGCCGTGCTCGACGACTGGCAGCGCGCTGGGATGTTCGTAATATTCCTGGCGCGCGGAGATTAAATCCAGGTATTCGGGTAGCACCTGGTCTTGAAGTTGACTATTCTGCAGATACCAGCGGGCAGTTCCAAAGCGGGAATGACTGGTCAGTCGCCCTCCATATTTGGACACCAGCGACTTGCCCAATTTGATGGCATCCCCTTCCACCACCATATCCAAATCGGCACCCGGATGACCTAACATCAGGTCGCGCACAAACCCACCAACGATATAAACCGGCATGTGCTCTTCAACAGCCTGGTCAGCCAAGGCTGCGATCAAAGCCAATTCAGCAGGAGGAAGCGTTTTTTTCAGACGACCTACCAACGAATGGGTCTGGGTATTGCGCGGGTGGCGATGAGAAAGCATTTTTAACACATCCGTGCGGGTAACAATCCCAACCAGCTTGAGCGTTTCGGGTTCCACCACCGGCACCTGCCCCCAACCGCTATCCGTCATTACCGCCTGGAGATGTTGAAGCGAATCACCTGGATGCACAAACACCTGTCCGGCTTCCATCAAACTGACGACCTTGACGATCAACTTATGACTCATAGCTCGGTCGACTGCACGTCGCGTAAGCAAGCCAACTACTTTGCCTTCGCTGATCACGGGGAATCCTTCATAGCCATATCGTGCCATCAACATGGCAGCATCTTCCACCTGGGTATCTGCCGAAATCACCTTGGGGCGCTTGGACATTAATTGAGCAACACTAATTGCCGGCCTGATATGACCAGGCAACAAAGCCAGTAATTCGGCGACCACCGGCTCAAGCGCTACGGGTTGGTCTTCAGGTCTTTTAACCAAAGCAGCCGCAGCCCGGGTATGCCCACCTCCGCCGAAATGTTCCGCCACAGAGGAAACATCAACCTGATCGGTGGACGATCGCGCCACCAAGCGAATACCTTCCACCGTTTGCACAAACACAAACAAAGCATCCGGATCAAAAAGATCGCGTAGTTTATGGGCAAGGGTGGATATTTCGTCAGAAGAGTCTCCTGATTCAGCCTGCGTCACCATCACCTGGTGGCCATTGATTTCATAGGTCTTGATATTGTTCACCAGGCGATCGTAGAGCTCACGCTGGTCGATACTGAGGGAGGGATTCAGATAGTCAGTAACACTGCGCAGGTCTGCGCCTTGTTCCAATAACCAGGCAACTGCCAGGGCATCACGTGAAGTAGTACGTGAATAGGTCAGGGTGCCAGTATCCTCATAAATGCCCAATAACAGCAATGTAGATTGGACAGAAGATAACACTTCTCCGCGCTCACGCATTAATTCCACAAAATATGTGGTTGTAGCACCCAATTCAAAAGTAAGCACATCCCACTTCATGGGAACCGATTTCTTATTGAGCACAACCTTGTGTGTCGCACGGAGCTTATGGTGATCGAAAACCCGTACCTGAGTGCTGCTGCTCATTCCTTTCAGCGTGATTAAAGACTGGGTATCCACCAGAATGACCGTTTCAATTGGCCCCTGGGCTAGATCGCGTGGATCGACAAAAGGGAACTCCAACCCATATAAGGAGATGAAAGAGCGTACATTACGATTCATGCGTCGCGGCAGAACCGGTAGCGCTCCCTCCAGATAGGCAGCAGCAAATAAGGCGGCGAGCGCATCAAAATCGGCTTGTTCGTGAGTAAGGACGAGGTGCATAGGATGATTATAGCAAAAGAAAGAATGTAGTATAATATTTTCATGTATAAAGATCCGTCCCCATCGTTCTTTTACGCACTTACCCGGTCTGGATAGATTTATTTCGTCACGATTTGCACCGCAAATCGAGGTGGCGGCTCCCAGACTTGGTGAGCCGTTTTTTATTTATGGTCCGTAACTCCCTAGGAATGGCACGCCATGGAAATTCGCGATTTAACCCAGGCAATGCAGGCATTTGTTACTTCAAAAGGCTGGTATGAAGCCAGCAGCAAGCGACAGCAAACCCCGCGTAACCTGGCAATCTCACTCTCGCTGGAAGCTGCCGAAATTTTGGAACATTTTCAATGGCGTGAGGGACCGATTAACCAGGATGAATTGGCAGGCGAGCTGGCCGATGTCACCCTTTACCTGCTGCAACTGGCCGCTGTCACCGGAATTGACCTGGAACAAGCTGTAATGAACAAACTCAAAATCAACGCTACGCGAGAATGGGACACAGAGTGAACGTAACCGTTTTTGGAGGATCTCAACCCAAGCCTGGGTCAATGGCCTACCAGAAAGCCTACGAGCTTGGAAATTTGCTCGCAGGCGCTGGGTACACCGTGTTGACCGGCGGTTATGTCGGCACCATGGAAGCCGTTTCACGAGGCGCATACGAAGCCGGTGGACACGTCGTCGGTGTCACCTGTCTAGAAATCGAACGCTGGCGTGGTGTAGGTGCCAATGAATGGGTCAAAGAAGAGCGCAAATTTGACACCTTGCGTCAACGCCTGGATGGCTTAATCGATGGCTGCGATGCCGCGATTGCCCTGCCAGGTGGCCCTGGAACCCTGACCGAAATCTCGCTCATGTGGAACCTGATGATTGTGGATGCCATTCACCGGAGGCCGCTTATCCTGGTTGGGCGCGGCTGGCAATCCACGCTTGATCAGGCTTATAACGAATTGGGTGATTATTTCGTGGAAAGTCAACGCAAATTGATCCAGTTTTCCCCAACCGTCCAATCCGCAGTCCAATTGCTTACTGAACTCGCTTAAATCATTCTATTCGTTGTGAGGCAAAAATGGCAGAAGAACAACTTACTCCCCGTTCCGAAAATTTCTCCGACTGGTATAACGAGCTTGTACTCAAGTCTGAGCTAGCAGACTACTCACCTGTACGCGGTTGCATGGTCGTTCGCCCTTACGGTTGGACCCTATGGGAAAACATCCAGGCAGCTCTCGACCGGCGCTTCAAAGAAACTGGGCATGTCAATGCCGCCTTTCCCTTATTGATCCCCAAATCCTTTCTTGAAAAAGAAAAGGAACATGTTGAAGGCTTTGCACCTGAGCTGGCTGTGGTAACCATCGGTGGTGGTGAGGAATTGGAAGAGCCCCTGATTGTGCGTCCCACCTCTGAAACAATTATCGGGTACATGTACAGCAAATGGATCAAATCCTGGCGTGATCTCCCCGTGCTCATCAACCAGTGGGGAAATGTGGTGCGATGGGAATTGCGCACCAAGCTATTCCTGCGCACAGCCGAATTCTATTGGCAGGAAGGTCATACCGCCCACGCTTCCGAGGCTGAAGCCCGCGAAGAGACCCTGCGCATGCTGGATGTGTATGCGGATTTCGCCATCAACGAAGCAGCCATACCGGTTGTCAAAGGCGTCAAATCGGAAACTGAGAAATTCGCTGGTGCAGTCATGTCCACCACAATCGAAGCCATGATGGGCGATACCAAGGCGCTACAATCTGGCACCTCGCATTTCCTCGGGCAAAATTTTGCCAAAGCCTTTGATATCCAATATACCGACAAAAACAACGAACTTCAGCATGCCTGGACCACATCATGGGGGCTCTCAACCCGCATGATCGGCGCGATCATCATGACCCATGGCGATGACAAAGGCCTGATGTTGCCTCCTCGCCTGGCCCCCATCCAGTTGGTCATGGTGCCCATCTACCGTTCAGACGCCGAAAAGAGCGTGGTGATGGAAACTGCCAACCGCATTTTTGCTGAGCTCAAGCAGGCTGGCATCCGTCTGAAGATGGACGACCGCGAAGAAGTGACTCCTGGCTTTAAATACAACGACTGGGAAATGCGCGGGGTCCCCTTGCGCATGGAAATCGGGCCCAAGGATATCGAAAAAGGTTCTGTAGCACTTGCCCGCCGCGATCGTCCCGGTAAGGAAGGCAAAAGCTTCGTACCCCAGACCAATCTGGTTGCCGCAGTGTCCGATCTGCTGGTCGAAATCCAGGCCGCAATGCTCGCCAAAGCAACCGCCTTCCGCGATAGTCACATCCATGACCCCAAGGATATGGTCGAGCTCACCCAGGTTGTCCAGAACGGTTGGGCATATTCTTGGTGGTGTGAAAGCAAGGAATGCGAGACAAAGGTCAAAGATGCCACCAAGGCCTCCACGCGCTGCATGCCTGTTGATCAACCTGAAGGCAGTGGGAGCTGCATTGTGTGTGGGAAACCCGCCAAACGCAAAGTAATTTTCGGTAAATCCTACTAACAAGGGTCTGCCAGGTAAGGAATAGGCTCAGCACGCAAGCCGTTTTCCCCCGAGATCAGATGCCAGCCATCGACATCGCCCGTTTAAGAATTCAATCCGCAGTGCTGGTCGAGAAATTCGACCAGCCTGCGACATTTTTAAAAGGGCTGCATGAAATTTTGGATTTATACGCAGACCGGACCCTGCGACAAGGCGTAGTGGCTTCCCCGGTCACGGTTCTGCCTGCATATCGGGTTCCCCAAGCAGTCCTTCGTCAAATTGAAATGGAACTTGGCCCGCTGGCAGCCATGTTTCCAGAACAGGCCATGAGCCTGACAGATAATCTCTGGAAGGATGGCTATCTGGAAAGTCAGCTGTTGGCCGCCACCTTGCTCGGGCGCATTCACCACAACACCCCGCTGCTGATGGAACGGATTACCGCCTGGGTCAGCCGTACTCGCGATGAGCAGGTGCGACAGGCCCTCCTCCGCACCAGTCTCGCCCGCATTCGCAGGGATGCACCATCCAGGTTTTTGCAAATCATGCAACTCTGGCTCGACCCTGCCACCCCCAAGTTATGGACTAACGCTATTCAAGCCATCATCCCACTTGTGGAAGACCCAGGATATCAAAACCTGCCACCTGTCTTTAACTTACTAAGCCCAGCATTGAAAAGTATGCCATCCATCATGCAAAACGAAATGGCTGATTTAATCAACGCGCTTTATAAGAGCTCACCGATCGAGACAACTTATTTCCTTCGCCAATCGATTATTGGGTCAAGCACTCCCCAGTTAGGATTGATGCTTCGACGCATCCTGCCGCAACTGCCCGCCGAATTGCGCCCGACCATTGTCGAAATGGTTAGAGAGAAGAGTGGAAAGGTCTAATTTTCTGGTATAATAGCTGTCCTGTGACAGGTCCTACTCGCGGTTTCGGCTGCGGATATGGAGACCGCACCATCCAGAACGAAAGGAGAAGCAACGTCATGCCTTTGCAAAAAGAAAAGAAAACCCAGGTGATTACCGATTTTCACCGACACGATTCTGACACCGGTTCGCCCGATGTCCAGATCGCGATCATGACTGAACGCATCAAGCAGCTCACCGAGCACTTGCGTGCGAACAAGCACGATGAATCCTGCCGCCGTGGTTTGTTGAGACTGGTTGGCCAACGCCGCCGAACACTCGCTTACCTGCGCAAGACCGAATATAGTCGCTATCTGGCGATTACTGAACGTCTGAGCCTGCGCCACAAGTAATCCAAACGTGCAATACCAGGGGCGGCCCAGTCTGGGTCGCCCCTACCTTAATCCATTGTCGGAATTTACAGAAAGCTAAGTTCCGTTATAGACCATCCATTCCGCACCTGCCTTCAGGAATTGAAAGATGTTTACAACCCAGGGTTGTTGCCATCCTTCAGTCCCTGATCAGGCGGGAAAATTATCGTGACGCGTGACATTTCACGCGCCGCAGGAGACAATTTATGAAACCTGAAGTAAAACGCTACTCAACAACCGTTGGTAAGCATACTGTTACCATTGAAACCGGAAAACTCGCCCACCAGGCGGGTGGCGCTGTGACCATCACCCTTGGCGAATCAATCGTGTTCGCTGCAGCCACCATGGGTGGTGTGCGTGACGGGATTGATTTCTTCCCCCTTTCAGTTGAATACGAAGAAAGACTATACGCCACCGGAAAAATCCCTGGTTCCTTCTTCCGCCGAGAAGGTCGTCCCTCCACCGAAGCCATCCTGACTGCCCGTCTGACCGACCGCCCCCTGCGCCCGCTGTTTGCACACGGGATGCGCAACGAAGTCCAGGTCATGATGTTTTCCCTCTCCGCCGATGGCATCAACCCACTCGATATCTTGGCCATCAACGCAGCCTCTGCCGCGGTGATGATTTCCGACATCCCCTGGGGCGGGCCGGTTGGCGCTGTCCGTATTGGCCGCGTCAATGGCGAATTCGTCATCAACCCCAGCTTTGCTGAACTTGAAAAATCTGATCTCGACTTACGCCTAGCCGGTACCCGCGATGCCATCCTGATGGTCGAATGCGGCGCGGACGAAATTCCTGAAGATGTGATGGTTGCCGCGTTGGAATTGGGCCACAAATCCATCCAACCGCTCATCGATATCCAGATCCAGATGCAGGCAGAAATTGGCAAGCCGAAGCGCGAAGCCATTTTCTTCAATGCTGCCGATGAAATCAACAAGAAGGTTCTTGAGCACGTCAGCGCCTCAATGAACGAACTGCTAGACAAACCCCTCACCAAGGCCGCGTTTTATGGCGGCATGGACACCCTCAAAGCCGAAGTCGTCGCTGCGCTTGCCACCGTTCCCGAAGGTGCCAACCCGGCCGATTACCCGTCCGCCAAGGATGTCAGCTCTGCTTTCTCCGAAGCCGAAGGTGCCGTGGTACGCGAGCGTATCCTCTCGATGGGCAAACGACCGGACGGCCGCACCCCCACCGAAATCCGCCCCATCTGGTGCGAAGTTGAAATTTCACCGCGTGCACATGGCTCTGGCCTTTTCACCCGCGGCGAGACTCAGGTTCTGACTCTGGCCACCCTTGGCACCCTCGGGGAAGCCCAGGAACTGGACAACCTCAGCCCAATTGATACCAAGCGCTACATGCACCACTACAATTTCCCGCCCTATTCCACCGGTGAGGTGAAGGGCCTGCGCGGGCAATCCCGCCGAGAAATTGGTCATGGTGCTCTGGCTGAACGTGCCCTTGAACCGGTCATCCCAACCGAAGAATCCTTCCCTTACACCCTGCGCCTGGTCTCCGAAGTACTGGCCTCGAATGGCTCCTCTTCCATGGCCTCGGTCTGCGGTTCCACCCTGGCGTTGATGGATGCTGGTGTGCCGATCAAGGCACCGGTAGCCGGTGTTGCCATGGGTCTGGTCACCGACGACAGCGGTCGTTACAAAATTCTGACCGACATCCAGGGAACCGAAGACCACTTGGGTGACATGGACTTCAAGGTCGCTGGCACACGTGAAGGCATTACCGCGCTGCAAATGGATATTAAGATCAGCGGCCTGAGCACTCAAATGATGAAGGAAGCCCTGGCGCAAGCACTCGATGCTCGCCTCTTCATCCTTGGAAAAATGCTCGAGGTTATTCCCGAATCCCGCGCCAACCTGAAACCGCATGCCCCGCGCATCATTACAGTCAAAATCCCGGTCGATAAGATCGGCGCCCTGATTGGCCCGGGTGGCAAGAACATCCGCGCCTTGCAGGAAGAAACCAAAGTCAAGATTGACGTCCAGGAAGACGGCACTGTTTACATCGCTTCCGTCGATGGCATCGGCGCCGAAATCGCCCGCCAGCGTGTTGAAGCCCTGGGCGAAACCGCTGAACTCGGCCGCATTTACACCGGCAAGGTGGTTCGCATTGCCGATTTCGGTGCATTCGTCGAAATCGTGCCTGGCATGGATGGTCTGGTGCACATCTCCCAACTTGACAGCGAACGTGTCAACAAGGTTGAAGACATCGTCAACATGGGCGATGAAGTTACCGTCATGGTGACCGGCATTGACCCGGCCGGCAAGATCCGCCTTTCCCGCCAGGCTGTTTTGGAAGGTTGGACCCTGCAGGAAGCCCAGGAACGCGACTCGAAGAAGAGTGGCCCACGCCCCGGCGGAGACCGCGGTGGTGATCGCGGTGGACGCCCAGGCGGTGACCGCAATGGACGCCCAGGTGGCGATCGTGGCCGCGGCGGAAATGACCGCAAGCGCTAACCTGCAGTTATCACAACAATGAATACAAAAAAGGGCGGGCATTCTCCGCCCTTTTTTTTTCCACAGGATACAATTCGAGCATGGTTAAACGCCTGCGCAATCTATATCACAATTACCCAGGCCAGTTTTGGCTAATGGTGTGTGGAATTTTTCTCAGCACAGCTGGGGCCAGCATGATTGGGCCCTTCCTGATGATTTACGCCAGCGAAAAATTGGGGCTTCCGCTCAGCACGATTGCCAGCCTTATCACGATCAACGCCGGTACCGGGTTGATCTCTTCGTTTATTGCAGGCACCCTGGCTGACCGAATCGGGCGCAAACCTGTGATGGTTGTTAGCCTGGCAACCAATGGCATCATCTACCTGTTCATGATGCGAGCGAATACCTTTGGCGCTTTCGCGATCTTGATGTTCCTGACTGGCCTGGCCAACCCCCTCTACCAAGTTGGCGCAGATGCCATGCTCGCCGACCTTATTCCCCAAGAAAAACGTACCGACGCATACGCCATCAATCGAATTATGAACAACGCCGGCTTTGCCATTGGCCCGGCTGTCGGCGGATTTATCGCTGCAGTTTCGTATGATTATGCGTTTTATGGTGCAGCAGCAGGGATGATCACCTACAGCCTGCTGCTGCTCGTCCTGGCGCGCGAAACCCTCTTGCGAACCCATGGCGAGGCCAGCAACCAAGAGCAGAACGGCGGCTATGCGCAAATATTCCGCGACCGTGGCTTCGTGGCTTTTGTGCTGACCCTGGGTACGGGCCTGATCGCGCCTGGCATGTTGTGGGTGCTGCTGGCAGTTTACACAAAAAAATATTTTGGAATGCAAGAAAACTTATTTGGCTGGATACCAACCACCAATGCCTTAATGTGTGTCTTTGTGCAGTATTTTGTCACACAAATAACACGCCGCCATCCCCCACTTAAGGTTGGCGCAATCGGCATGTTAATTTATGCCGCCGGTGTTGGCAGCGTGGCACTGATGAGTGGTTTCTGGGGTTTCTGGCTTTCG
>CAIVSQ010000207.1 GCA_903908605.1 uncultured Anaerolineae bacterium | reverse complement strand
GATTTGGACCCAGGAACGCCGGGATCTTGAGCGCCACCAGTGCAAGTCATAATGCCCTCGCGGGCATTTGTTGATTTGGACAAAAAACTAGCAGAAGAACTTTCCCGTCCAAGGAAAAGTCATAATGCCCTCGCGGGCATTTGTTGATTTGGACGGAATTTCGATAGTCGATACCGCCTTAATGTAGCATTAAAGTCATAATGCCCTCGCGGGCATTTGTTGATTTGGACCGAAATTACCGGGAGATTATATAGCATAGAGGGGGAGGGTCATAATGCCCTCGCGGGCATTTGTTGATTTGGACCGTGGATTCCTGGTGGGAGGAAACGGCCGTCTGGAGTAGATAATAACACCATTTTGAGTAAAAAACAAATCGATTTACGCCATATTGATGGTAAATATATTACTTCCATGCGCTATTCCTCCCACTTGTTAAATTTCGCGCACCCCCCCTGGGAAAACTGCAATTTTGACGCAAAATCGCAGAGGGGTGCGCGAAAAGGTTAAATAATAACAACCGCAGGTTCTGCCAGGGGTTTTCCCTGCCCGAGGCAGCGAATTTTCTCACGGCATGGGTCGCACAGTGAGTAGACACGCAACGAATCTTCTTTGTCATTCATAATTTTATTGGCTTTTTTGAGTGTTTTTTCCAATTCTGCCGCGCCAAGCCAGGCCTCAAAGACCGAATCTTGCACCCGCTCTGCGACTGCCTCCATTGTTTTGGCAATTTTTGCCAGCCTTTTTTTATCGGCAATATCGTAGGTGAGCAAGTAAAAAGAGCGTTTCATTAGCGAAACCCCATTCCGGAATATTCAGGGCTGCCATTGGTGATGCAGGCAGCCAGTTGGTGAGCTTGTTCGATCAGGCATTGTTTGAGTGGAAATTGCAGGTGGCGCAGCGGGTGGGTAAACTTGGTGTCCATGCGTTTTTCGTAAGCCTGAAGAAAGCGCCGCTGCCCATCTGCTACCAGTACTATTGGCCGTTCGGGCGGGCCGTTGACGAAATCTTCCTGGGCAAACTGGCCGCTGTTCAGGCACCATAATGCCAACCCATCGATCACCGGGCGGAATTCTTCCATTAAATCCAGGCCAAGCGCTGGGCGATTATAGGTAACCTCGTGCAAAAATCCTGCATAGGGGTCCAGTCCAACCGTTTGCACTGCACTGGCGGCGGCCTCAGCCAGCAGGGTATAACCAAATGAGAGCAGTACATTGACCGGGTCGCGCGGTGGGCGGCGGTTGCGGTCGTCGAATTTCCATTTGGGGTCAAATAACTTACGCAGCCCGCGAAAATAAGCCGCTGAAGCAGACCCTTCCAGCCCCATCAGCGCGGAGAGGGCTGTCTTTCGCGAGATGTTGTCAATCGCCGTCTGCATCTGGTCAATAACCAGCCCGATCTCTGCATCCGCTAGTTCGCGATTGTGGCGCTGCAGCAGGGCGCGTTGATGGCTGAGCTTGGCCCGGACAAAACAACCTGCCAGCTTTAATGTGTAATCTGCATCTCCGCTGCGGGTGTACTGGGCGCGCCGGAGTGGGACATGTGGGGTTACGCTGCCCACCAGCCGCCCGCGGTAATCGCCACGCTGGCTGAGGAAAATGACCTCACTATTTTGTTCCAAAAAGGCATCGATGGCGGGGGTTGTCAGGCTGACATTGCCGAAGATGACCACCAGGTCCACCTGCGAGAGCGGCAGGCTGACCAGCACCGTGGCGGGCTCGGTTGTTTCATCCTCCACCTGTACTCGCCGGTTGCGGATGCGGATTTTTGTGTTTTGCTGAACAAGATAAAGCGGGGGCATGGGTCTGGTTGTCCTTATTCAACCTGTGGACGATTTGAGCCCGGCAGGCAGCGGCATTGGCCCATGCCCTGGCTGGTGCCGGCACCCACCCCGCTGTACAGGCTGAAGGCTGCCAGAGTGCTGAGCAGGCTCATCCAGTAGCGATCATAATTGACCGTCACGTAGGTCACCCGCCCGACTGCGCCCATGCGTACTCCGCGGCTTTTTTGGGGCACCGGCCGGGTTTCCAGGTCAAACTGGCTGATGGCCAGGCATTCCTCGGCATAGCGGCGCACCTCGGGTGGAAAATTGATTGGGGCGTAGGCGTTCCAGCGTTCCAGCAGGCTGCCAAAAACCAGACCGGGCAGGGGAAACGGCATGTGCTTGCCCTGGCTTTTAAAGGTGGTCGGGCTGGTAAACTGCAGGTTGATGTGCCTGGGTGCGGCCACCCGGCCCAGCAGGTACGGCGCGCTCAGTTCCTGGTACGAATTGCGTGCCGCCCAGGGGGAACTTCCATCGCCCGGCCCACCGGCGGCCTGCCCCACGGCCAGGATTTCAAAGGGCTGATAATCCAGCTCAATGGTGCGCGCAGGTGCAAGGGATCCGGTGCTGCTGGCGGCATCCAAAATGGCGGCCACGTCTTCGCGGAAGGCGGTCAGGCGCAGCGAGTAGGTTTCCTGTGGGTTGGGGGTTCCTTTGTTAAAGTGACCCATCAAGGTGGAGGCAGAGAAAGGGCGCACGGGGTTGTGGCTCTCGCTGCTTTTCTCGTCGCTCTCCCCGCTGATGACATGCAGGGAAGCGGCCAGGTTTTCATCCACCTCGCGGATGGTGTTAAGAACGAGGGCATGGGCCGCCCGCCCCCACCAGCCAGGTGGGTTGGTCAGTGGGCCGGAAACAGGCAGCGGGCGAAGGCTGTAAACCAGCGAGAGCAGGTCCATATTAGTAGCGTTCTTTGCGGGCCTGGTCGCGAACCGCCTGCAGGTTGAGAATTTCGATCGCTTCAAAACGAGGCGGGAAGGCGCCTTCCACCGGGCGCAGGCGCAGGATCGGTGGAAAGTAGCCCATCCGCCCGTGCAGTTCGGCCAGCAGCAGGGCGGTGATGGTATTGAGCGAGGGTGGGTTGACCAGGATGGGGGCGGTTTGCCACTGCTCCGGGGTGAAGGGCACCTGGCCCAGGACCAGGCGAAGCTGGGGTAGGAAGGGTTGGTCCTGCTCGAAGTGGGTTTTGAGGGCCAGGATTTGTTCAACGGGCTGCCCGGTCAGTTTTTCCACCTCGGCGAGCTGGCCAGGGGTGAATGGGTGTGAGAAGTTAAGTAAGATCATGAGATCCTTGTTTTCCTGTTCAGGTCTCAGGGCAGCAGCTCTGCCAGGCGCAGCCTGAGGTTGTGCGCGTCCTGCGTGTCAAGACGGCCATTGCGCGGCGGCTGGTTGAATTCGATCACCGTTACGCGCAGGGCGCGGGCCAGGGCTTTATACCAGGCCTGGCGGGCATCGTCATCGGGGCCGGGGTTGGTGATGATGACCCTGGCGGCATAGGTGCCAAGATATTCGCGCGCCACCATGGTGGTGAGCTGGTCGAGTGCTTTCTTGCCGCTGCCCTGGCCGCCGCTTTTTACCTCCAGGGCGGCCACCTGGTTTCCCCGGCGGACTAGCAGGTCAATTTCAACCTGGTCCTTTGTGCCGAGTGGTTTCACCCCGGCCTTGATTTCATCGACAAAATCCTCCAGGGCCGCTGCAACAGCCTGTTCCAATATACCACCGCCCGTGCGGCTGAAGCCATCCTCGCTGTAGCCATCCAGGTGTGCCCTGAGATAGGAATCAATATCCAGCAAATTCCTGGGCAGTTCTTCGCGCCTGTCAAAGCTCAGGCCCTGTCCGGGTGTGTACCAGTATAAAACACTGCGCTGGTCACGGTCATACCGGCCTTCGGTTTGCATGTAGATACAAGGGGCGTTCATGTTCCTGGCGGCTTCCAGGCCGGCCAATGCCATTGGCTTGGTGCCGCCGGTCAAATTAAAAATGACCTCACTATGCCCTGCCAGGCGTTTTTCAAGCTGCTCGCGGATCTTATCTGGCCGGTAGGCATCGTTCAGCAGCAGATCGGCGCTGAGCTCTACGCTGCCGGTCACAAGTTTGCGCAAACGGCGCGCTGGTTTTTGGCTGGCGTTTTCGTTGGCCGTGTACACCAGCAGGTTTTCTGCGGGCTGCAGATGACGGATCGGCAGTAAATTGGGGATGGGCTGTTCACCGATAAAGGAAACAAGCAGCATGGGGTCCTTTGCGTGGGCCGGTTATAGCGGCAAATCTTCCAATGCGCGGATGTAACCCTGGATCTGTTTAACCAGGGTATCCGGTTCTTGCGGATTTTCACGCATGGCGGCATGGTCAATGTCGTTGCGTGTGTTGGTGAGAGATTTCCACAGCCCCAGCACGGTCTCCACCTGTGGCAGCGTTTTTAAGAAAACGGGCTGATAGGTCATGTGCTGTTGTTTGATCTTGACAAATTCTTCTGCTTCAGAATTGACAACGCCTTCAATTCGGTGCCGGTCGGCCAGCACAGTCAGGCTGGTCAAGCCAAATTGGAGCATGACCCAACTGACCAGCCATTCGCGGGCCAGTGAAACCGCTTGCATCCAGTGTTCGTGATCGGCATACCAGCGGATCATGGCCCGCTGGGTAAGCAGGTCCTGGCGCAGGTCGCTGGATGGATCGGAGAGTGAAAGCTGTTCAAAGGATTGCAGCGTGGCGTTTAACATCATCTGGAAGGGCAGGGTGGCACTGGCCTGGGCCAACATGGGCAGTGCGGCCTGTACCTGGGTGGGCAGGCGTTCGATCTGGCGCATGGCGAGCTGTGGACGGATGAGGCTGAGCGATTGCGAGATATCGGTCAGGGCGCTGGCTAGCTTGCCAATGTTGCCCACCTGGGTGAGCTGATCGGATTTTTTCCTGGACTTGAGCGCCAGTTTTTTTTGTTGTTCACGCAGCAGGCTGGCAAAGTAGCGCCCATCGCCGGTGCGCGAGAAGCGGTCTGAGGCAATCGCCCATTCCAGCAGGGTCAGCATGGGGGTCAGGTCAAACATGGGAGTGCGGTTGGGGCTGACAGACTGGTCACGGACATCAAAGGCGCCGTAGTAGACCGCTTTCAGGCTAACCCGCAAGCCGGTGCGTAAAAATGCAGCCGCCAGGATGCCCACCAACGGAAACGAACGCAGCCCGTGGGTCACATCGAAGGCGACTTCCTCGCCGGGGACGACATTTTCGGCAACCTTGCTGAAGACTTGCCAGAGTTCATCTTCGTTTTCACCTTTGGGTACTGGCACAAAATGAACAGGCAGGTTGAGTGCGCTGCGAAAGGCCTGGCCATGGGCCAGTTCGGCTTCCTGCGTGGCAAAAACGATCACCTGGTCGGCATTTGAAAATTTACTGGAGGCCATCGGGGCAAAGCGCCCCAGTACCGACTGGCCGTTCCAGTTGTACTCGGTTTCATCGTAACGGCCGACTCCCAGGAAGGTCAGTAATTTCATGCCTGCTCCATTTCCAGCAGCACCCAACCAAATGGGGCCGCCGGTGTGGCAATTCCCTGCCTGACACTCATGGCAGCGCGCTTGGAACGCGGGAAGGGATCGCCCGGTTCCCGCCGGCTGTTGCGCCCGGCTTTGTTCATGCGGAATTCATCGACCAATTTTTCAAACATATACTCATCTTTTTGCAAATGGGTCCAGAACGTCTTTCCATCCCAGCCCGCGCCCCAGCCAATTTGCAGCAGGGCCTGGTTGGATGGCAAACTGACTTCGGATAACTGGTGGTAAAAATTGGCCAGCGAGGCATACGAAGAGTCTGCCTCGCCGAACCATTCAGCCAGTTCGGTGATGCGCGCGTGGCTGTGTTTCTGCGCGCGCACGGCCAGCTCGTCCAGCCAGTGTTTACGGTTACCAAAACCCAGCTCGCGCTCTGCGAAGGGTGCAAAAAGGGTGTCATCGATGGTCAGCGAGCCTGTGAAGCTGACTTCGCCGGGAAGCGTTTCCAATTCGATTGGAGATTGGGCGGTGCGCTTGGTTAAGACCTGGGCGTTGACGATCATCAGCCTGCCGCCAGCCGTCTTGGGGCCAAACAGATCGGCAACGTGTAAGGCGCGCAGCAGGTCGTGGTTGGGGTCGGCGCCAAAGATCTTGCGCTCAATGCGCTGGCCAGCCCAGGAGCGATTGGTGCCAATCATGCCACGGTCCAGCTTCAGGTTAATTTCACCCCAACCTGTCCAGGCCAGGGCTGTACGCAGCGCTCCTTTAAGAGAAGACCCGGGGATGTATGGGCGGTCGTAAACATCCTTGATAAAGGATTTGACCCGTGCATCGGTTTTACCCGAGCGCGGCGTGCCACGCATGGCATACCGAAAATACTGATCGTTGGCGTAATCGGCTTCATTTAATAGGGCGCCAGGCGTGGGGTAGTGACCGGCGCGGTCAGGGCGCACCAGGTTCTCTTTTGCCTGCAGGATGGCATCTTCATCCAGGCGGTAGGTCTTATTTTCGCGCACCACGTAGTCAAACATGTGGCGCAGTTCGCCGCCGTCCCCAATGTGGACGGGGGAAAGGGTTTGTAGTTTCAAGTTAAAGACCGTCATACACCAGCTCCTTTCATTCCCACGGCAAGAGCCAGCCCGCTGCGGTAGACCGGGTGTCCCAGCGGGTCAGGGTCGCTTTCATAGACGGGCCGTACATCGACCACCTGCCCGGGCACGGGGCAGGGCAGGCTGCCAAGTACAGAGCCTTCGGCCAGCAGGTTGATATTTCTGCGGCGCTGGCCTGTGCGGGCAGGTGAATCGAGCCAGCCACCAATGCTCCTGATGGTGTAAGCCGAGCCGGGATGGGCCAGGATGGAAGTCTCATCACTGCCCGGTAAATACCGGCTGAGGGTGGTCCAGCGCCCTGCTGCTTCTGCATCTGGCAGTGTGAGATCATCGAGCGGTTGGATGCGTGCGCCGCCCAGGCCGCTGTTACGCTCGGCGCCCAGGCCGGCATCTGCCAGGTCAGCCAGTAAAGCGGCCAACTGTTGCTGCAAGGCCGGGTCGAGCTGCAGCCAGCGCAGGCCAAACCACAGACCGCAGCCTGCGGCGAAGGTCACCTGGCCGGTGAAATACAGCAGAGAAGCCTGGCTGGCGCGATCCAGGCTGACGCGTGGGCGTTGTTCTTCGGCCCACAGGTTGACCCCGGCTTTGACCAGTTCAACCGGCAGGTCCTTTATCTCAGCTTTGCTGGCCCAGACCTTCCCATTTTGCAGTGGGTGGATCTCGCCCAGTGATGAAAGCATCTCGCCATCCAATAGCTTGCGATAAAGGCTTTCGGAGACGAACAGCACCTTCTTGATTAATTTGTGCGAAGCCTGGCTGGAATCAGGCGTACGGCTGGTGATGGGTGGTGGAAAGAATCGCACCCGGCCAGCCAATGGAAAGGTGGATGTAAGCACGAAGGGTGGGCTGCCGCTTACAAACGGGCGGCAAAATTCTTCCACTCTGGCTGGGTTGGAGCTGCGTGCCAACCTGGCCACAAGGGCGGCGAACAGGCTGTCTGAGCCCAGCGTGGGGCTGGTTTTTTCCTGTCCAACGCCATGCAAGCCAAAATGGAAACTCCGTCCCAGGATACCCCAGGTCTGGATGTTCATGGTTTACTCCCTTGCTGGTGAGTTATTTCACCGGAACGTTGTTTTCCAGCCATTTTTCCAGGTTGGGGAAGGCATCGGCCAGGGACTGAACATTCTCAAATGTGCCAAAGCTGCGCGCGCTGGAGTAATCTTCGCGGTTGCGTGCCGAGACGACAATGCCAGTGAATTGCACCTTGCCCGAGCCGCGCGAGCCTGCGCCACCCAGGTAGTCATCTTCCACCAGCTGCAGGGCTTCGATGACGGTTTTCAGGCGGGCGTAATCGGCTTTTTCGTAAATTCCAAAGACCAGTTCGGCAGGTCCAAAGACCGCACCCGCCGGTACGCGTTCGAGCGAACGAGGGGTGGCGGCGCTGGTGACGCGATCGATGGCCACTTCGGTCTTGATTTCTGCGTAGCGCAGTTCGGTGTTGGCGTCATCGAGGGCCTGGGCGCTTTCCCTGGTCAGGCCGATATCGCGTACCACCAGGCGGGTTGGCCCGGAGTATCCAATTTCGGCCGGCACACCAAATACATGGCAGACCACACAACCACCATCTTTTTTATAATCGGTTTCGTTCTTGCAGGTGTGAATTGTTACCTGGGCAATTTTATTATTCTGGGGCTTGCCCAGGCGTTTTTCGGTCTGGGAGCGCATTTTGCCGCGCAGGCTGGAGCCAGGGATGTAAGGCTGCTTGGTGAGTGGGTTACGGATGACCGCCTTATCCACCCCGCCAATTTCCAGGCCAGTGCTGGAACCACCGATGTGCAGGCCGGTTTGGGCTACTACATTGGCGGTGATGATTACACGTCCAAAGAGATTAATGTCAGTCATGATTTCCTCCTGTTAATTAGTTGCGGCCACCCTGGGCACGATGGTAAGCGAGTATGGCTTCAAAGAGATCCATAAAAATATGAAAGCGTTGATCACGTACCTTTTCATCCGGGCTGTTATTCACCTCGATGATGGCCTGGGTCAGGACGTCCTTGAGATTTTGCACAGAAGGCGATCGCGCGGTCTGGTAATCCAGCTTGGGACGCAGCATATTGAGGCGCCTGAAAGCCTGCGGGCGGTTTGAATCCCACATGGCCTCAATTTTGCGAACCTCGGTAAAGATGCCACGAATTTGAGACCGGGTGAGATTGGCGGTGACCAGTTGTTTGGCTGTTTGCTGGGCGAAAGTTACCAGCTCGGCCCCGCTCGTATCGGTGGTCATTATGGTTGTTATGCTCATGATTTATTCCTCCTTCTTAATTTCTTCGCGTGTAAATAATTGTGCCCAGCGAGCGGCGGTGCTCCACTGGTTTAGTTCAGAGTAATTGTTGGCATCCAGGTTGTTGCGGATGGCGGCGATCTCTTTTTCCAACTCGCTTTTGCCCTTGCTTCGTTCTTCCATTCGGGTGAGCAGATAGGTGCCGCGCCACTGCCAGGGTCCCCACACATCCGGACCCAGCTCGCGCACTTTTTTATTCTTTTGTTCTGCCAGGATCCGCAGTGTTTGAATGAGGGCATGCGGACCTTTCAGGTCTTTAATAATGTGCAGGATGCGGGCATATTTTTCGTCAACGAGCTTGAATGCCGCCCAGGGCCAGCTGTCTCCAAGGAAGTGGAAGCGGTTCTTGCCAGCCTGTTTGGCATCCTGCAGGGCTTCGTCGGCGTCTTCGGCCGCCTGGTAGATCGGGTACTTGCCGTGAATAAATGACATTCCTGCGCTCAGGCTGATTCCTGCGTGGCCGGCGGTGTAATTGGCAAAGTCGCTGGCTATTTCCTGGGCCAGTTTGGGCATTATGTCCCATGGCCCAAGCAGGAAGCCGTCATCGCCGCCTGTGTAGACGGTGTAAATACTATCGGCCCGGCTGCCACTGGCGCATAGCTGTTTGATCCAGCCCTCAAAAAAGAAGGATAGGCTTGAGCTGAGGGCGGCGATGCGCGAGAGTGTCGAGTTCGACCCAAGCCCGTGCTTGAACAGTTCACCGACGTTATCGACATCCATGCGGATGACACCCAGGCGAACAAAACCGCCATCGACCATTTTCTTCATATCATCCAGGGTGCCGGCGGGTACCTGGTTGGCGGTGTAGCGCAGCAGGTGCGTTTGCGACGAACTGCCGGCCGGGTAGCCACCATTGGCCGGGTCATCAAGCGCCCAGGTGACCGTGCGCGAAGCGCGTAGGCTGATTTTTTCATTTGCACTGTCCAGGAATTGGAATGTGAGGCCTAGCTCGGCCAGGGCATTTCCTGCGCTCGATTTGCTGGTGGAGGATGGATCTTCAAGCCCCAACGCCAGGAACCGCGCAGAAGGCAGTTTCTTGCCGATATCCTCAGCAAAGGACCGGCATAAACTGCAGATCCGTTCCTGGTTTTCCAGTTCATCCCATTTGGTGGTATGGCGTTGGTCATCGCCGCAGACCGAGCAGGTTCCCTGTGGATTGCCGCCTTGCGCAGCTGGTGCAAAGATGCTGGCATGCATGTCTGCGCCAAGTTCGCTGTAGCGCTGCTGCTTGGCGAGATTAATCGAGCGGTGCATGTTATCCCAATATTCAGGCAGCTTGCCCAGCTCGAAAGCTGCGGCGGGCAGGCTGGCTGCCCCCAGTGCCAGGTAAAGCGAAGTACCGTGATGCTTGATCATCATCCGGCTGAGTTCGGCGCGGATGGCTGGCAGCGCTTCCAACGCGGAATGGGGTGCCAGCAGGAAGAAATTGCCACCACCGGAGTAGATGACGTTTACATAAGGCAGCTTAAGTTTGCCTAAGATAAAGCGCAGCGCGGCTTCGGTTAACAGCTGCAGGTAAAAAGAACGTCCGCGCAGAGTCCTGGCGGCTGCTTTGGAGGTAACTGTGTAAATAAAATCCTGGACACCGGAAATGTCACCACCGATTAATGCGACCAGCGGCTGTTCGGATTTTCCTGACAGGCGTGAATTCAGTTCATCCTGTGATAATCCGCTCCCGGCCAGGATGCTGGCCAGGGCGGCCGTCATGCGGCTGTGATCATATAAAGAAACATCTGGAACTGCATTGAAATACGCCGATGGGATCGACCAGGTGTAACGTTGCAGTAAGTCCAACATACTTTCGAGATAAGCTTCCAGGTCCGGTTGCTCGTTATGGATTTTCTTGAGCAGATCGGCTTCACGGCAGAAGGCATCCCACATTAATTTATATTGTTTCCAGACAGCCTCGTCAGCGAGGGCGGGTCCGGGGAAAAGCACAGCTCGATCTAGCTTGAGGGGTGCGAGAGGGAGATAGACCTTATTCGGGGCAGAGAGACTGACTTCCTGACCTTTGGCGTCTTTCCCTTTGGTTGTGATCGAACAAAAAATTGATTGAACCTGTTTTGGGTGAATTTTCCGATCGGTATCTTCTTTTATTTCACTGTTTCGGCGTTCGCTGGCAGCCAGGTGATCTGCGATCTGGATCAGCCTGCCATCCCCTTTGGGCCTGTGATGAAAGGCAGCCATGGTGCCTGCCTCTTTGAAGGACACTGGCAGGTATTTTTCAACAAAGTGCCAGGTGTGCAATGCGTGCTGGTAACCAAAATCCTGCCTGGTTTTTGGGTCACTCCATTCGGCAGTAACCTGTTCACCTGCACGCTGCGCGAACTCGCCAATATCGTGCAGCAGGCCGGCTAATGCGGCCATTAGTACATCATTTTCCATGCAACCTCCTTGTTATATTGACCGAAACCGCGGAGTTATTTCAACGATAACCTTGAGAAGGGCCAGCTCCCACTCCCCCGTGGTCACCCCCATGGG
>CAIVSQ010000206.1 GCA_903908605.1 uncultured Anaerolineae bacterium | reverse complement strand
TTCTCGAACGTTGGTTTTTATTTTTAACGTTGGTTTTCAAACGTTGGTTTTTGTTTTTTTTTCAACGTAGGCTTTTGCATCTTACCAATTGAATAGCTCTACTACAAACATACAGGGAATTTCACCATCCTTTGTGCCTGCCGCGGGCAGACACAGGCCGGGTTTTCCCCGGCCATTTCATTAACCAGCCGGGAGAATACCCGGCACACAAGGAGGCTCAAATGGCTGTAACTGATACATTGTTCGTGAAAATGGGCGGGGATGGCAACTTTGTCGTCCCAAAAGCCGAACCAATTGCTCTTGATGTGCGCTGTCCCGAATGCGGGGAGATCTTGCGCCTGGGAACCCTGGATCTGGCTACCACCAGTTGCTACTCGATCCCGTTTGTTTTCTGCAAAAATAACTGCGATCTGCGCAGCTATGCCTTCTGAGAAACGACATGCAAACACTGGATGTTCTTCTCCGATCGGCCATTCAGATCGCCGTCATGGGAGTCTGGGGTTTGTTTGGTCTGGCGTTGATCGCCAGCCTGACAGGTCGAACCATTCGCTGGGTCTGGATAAAAACTCATCCAGTGACAACGATTGTCCGTGCCCCTGATCTTGACGTGATTGATGCAGAATGGGTGCGCGATTTTTAGTCCATTCCGCGCAACCTGCCACACTCAAAATACTTCACAAAAGAAACACATTCTGGAACCCGCGCTTTTGCGCTCGTTTCACCAACGCAAACAGGGAGAAGCTTCTATTCTCTCTGTTTGCGTTTCACACACAACGCCGGGCCTTTCCCGGTAAGGAGATCACCATGCAGCAGCTTTATACAGTCAAAATTACAAGGGTCATTATGTCGCAGAACCTGCAGGAGGCGCGCAGGCTGGCGTTATCAATCGAAAACGTGAATGATGTCGAGCTTGTCGAACCCATTCAGAATCTCTTCGATATCCCGACCGGTTGGGAAGATGCCATTCCCTACGGGGCTGAGACCCAAACCACCCGGCAGTGCCTGGTTGCTCAACTGGCCGCAGACACACGCTTCAATGGCTTCGAAGTCCATCCCAGCCTGGAAGTGAGCAAGGATAAACATGGTCAGGTCAATCTGGAGCAGTGTGATGAGAACGATCCTGCCATTACGGTCTGGTCCGTGTATGGCCACCTGATCGAAGGTGGACTGGAGTGCCTGGCGGATTTCGACATTAAGTCTCGGGCTGAAGAGTTCTTCGGACAGATCATCAAAGTCCAGAGTATGTGGGCCGAAGCGGATGAATATTTCTCTGCATCCGGAACCCGGCCGGTCTTTGCCGAAGATGAGCATCTGGAGTCGTACTTCGAGGATCGCATCAGTGACGGCGACATCTATGGCGGTCAGCCCTTGGCCGAGGACTGGTAGGTGTGGCATGCAGAGCTCCTTTCTGACCACCCACAAACCGTCCTTTGCCTCCGAACACCGTCGCATGAAGCCGGTTTTGGAGATGGCCCGCAAGCTGGATATCGGCACGAATCCTGCAGCAGATGCTCTGTTTGAAGCCGGCTCCGCTGGTTTTCAGATCTGGTGCACTCCCGCAGATCACCCCGCAGGTTGGGAACAGGTGGTTTCCACCTTCTTCCCCGGTGCCTTCGCCAAGGACTGCGGCTATGTAGCTTCAGTTCACTGGAAATGGGACGGTGAGTGCATTGTCGGGCTCAATCTCTCCACAGCCGCTTACGCGCTGGCTGATCGACTGCCCCAACAGTTCACTGCTTCCGAGACCCGCCAGGATGTGAATGGGAAACAAACCATTTACAACCGCTCGGAGGATCTCGCCTGGGCACAGAAACAGATCCACCGCCTGTTCAAATTGGCAGGCATGCACACCCCGCCGATTTATATCGAGAAAGAGTGACAGTTTGTATGACCATGATCAAAACCAATCGCGAAATCTGGGGCGTGGAATTCCCAGTCAATGGACAATGGGATGCCGGCTTTACTGCTCCGCATACACCTGCTGAGAAAGCCGGCCGTTGGACTGTGCACCGCGAACCGGAACGCTTTGCAGTCTACTTTCATCTGTTCAATTCAAGTCAGGATGTTCTGCTGAAGGCCTTCCCGAATACTGAACAGGGCGAAGTGGATGCCAAGGTTTTCGCGCTTGTCTCTTGCCAGAACAAAACTTATCAAAATTAACAGAACTGCGCCACCCGCCCATGAGGAAACTCGTGAGCGGTTGAGGCAAATCCTGTTTAGCAGTAATGGAGATCAGCATGATCCAAAGCATCAAGAATCTTATCCCAAAGTGGCTGCGCTTCGAGCAGAACCCGGAGCTTGCGCCAAATGACCTGGTTGTCCACGACAGCAACATTGTTTTCAACGGCGACCAGCTGGATTATTTGTGGTTCCACCTGACCGAACGCGAGGCCGGAAAGGAATTCAGCGGTTACCGGGTAGTGCGTTTATTGCACGTTAAATTCATTCCTGTCGAGGTCAGGTCGGATGCCGGGCTGCTGCAGAAGATGCGCTCTGTTCTGCGTGGCGCGAACGGTGCCAATGTCAACCTGGTTTACGTGGCCGCCGGGATCTTCAATGATCCGCCCATCGGTATTGTCCAGTGCTATGGCGTCTCGAGTTTTGCCGAAACCCAGGAAGCGGCTGCCAGGCAGTCTCTGCGTGACCTGGCTGTGCTCGAAGCCGGCTTGAAAGGCGCTTACCGCCAGCTGCGCCTGGAACCGCTCGGGATCCGCGTGGCACAGTGGCTGTATAACGCGCTCGAGCAGTTCCCGCACGCCATTGTGGCAGTGGGTCATCCTGACCCGCGTGAGAATGCCCGCGAAAACAATCGCGCGAACCGCAATCCATTGATCGACGCTGATACCAGCGCTCAGAACATCTCCCAGCAGCAGAACGAAATCCTATACCGCGGTATGTCCAGCCTGGGCGAGGAGTTTCTGTTGATGGTGCTGGCCTATAGCGTCCCGGTGCGTACCATCACTTCAATGCTGGCCGGGTTCGCCGAGGAAGTCTCGATCTGGGCCAGCCAGCAGAGCGGCGTGCACTCAGCTTCCTTTGGCGTCTCGCTGCCGGCCATGCTGTCCGGGGCACTGGCCGAATCCGCCTCGCGCAATTACGGCACCGGCATCGGCGAATCGCATTCGCTTGGCTCTGCGCATACCGATGGGCAGGCCACGTCTGAAGGCCAGGCGCATACAGTCGGGCAGGCCACGTCCAGCGGCTGGTCCCATTCGATTTCAAAAGGAACCACCACATCCACGGGCACGGCGGTATCCGATGGCACCAGTGTCATGGACGGCACATCCCATGTGGACAGTTCTTCCCATACCAGCGGGCACTCGAGCGGCTCATCACACACCGATTCGGTCGGGGGTGGCAGCTCGCAAACCGATTCAAAGGGTTGGAATGCCGGGGTCAGCGCGGCTGGCAAGGATATCCCGATCGTCGGCGGGATCGTGGATGCGCTGGGTTTTGGCGGTGTGCGGGTCAACGCAGGGTATAACCAGGGCGAGGCCGTTTCGAACATGAGCAGTTGGGGTTCATCTGACACGACTTCATCGATGTCGATGAGTTCCAACACAACCGGAATGGCTGACGGGGTCTCGCATTCGGATGGCAAGAGCCACTCGAATACCCAGAGTCAGTCCGTTTCCCAATCGGAAAGCGAATCGTGGGGGGAATCAGGCTCGGTCACGAATTCTTCAGCGGATACCGCCAGCAAGAACAATACGCTCTCACAGGCCAATACCCAGTCAAACTCGGATACGAAGTCGACCGGTGAGTCGACCGGTCTGGGGATCGGGCGTTCAGCCAGTTCAGGGCTGTCCGTGGGGATCGCGCCGTCCTTTTCCATAGGTGAGTCGGCTCAATGGCAGAATGACCCGGCCATGCTGGTTACACAGATCATGCGCACCCAGGAGAAGCTGCTCTCGATCGCCAGTATCGAGGGCGCCTTTCATACGGATGTCTATGCCCTGGCGCGCAGTGAACGCGGAGTCCAGGCATTGATGGGCTTGATCCCGGAAAGCTTCCAGGGGACCGAGGATGTCGTCACGGGTGTGCAGTGCCGTGATTTGGCCGGAGAGGAACAGGCTTATATCCGCAAGCATGCCGCCGTGTTCACCCCTTCGACGCGCATGGAACGCATCCCGGGCGTGTTGTCTGGGTACATGGATTCAACTCTGCTGACCATGCTGCAGACGGCAGCCTATGTTGCGCCCGGTGTCTTTGAACAGGGTGCGGCCTTGACCACACAGGAGGAAACTCCGCCTTTTGCTTTTTATCCGGACATGCCCGGCGACTTGATCCTGGGCCGACAGTATTCGGTGGAAACAGGGAAGGTGACGGATGCCCTGTTGAAGCTTTCCCCGGAGCGGCACTTTCACACTGCTTTTATCGGCGATTCAGGCTTCGGGAAATCGGTAGCCGCCGAACGCCTGGCCTACGAAGTTTTGAGCAAGCTGCACCACCGTGTCATCGTGCTGGATTTCGGGCAGGGCTGGCGGCGGGCACTCAGGTGGCCGGGCAGCAAGGGGCGCGTGGACATCCGCCAGCTGCACCCCGGGGCTGAGCGTCCAATGCGCTGGAATTTCCTGCAAGTACCCAAGCGCATCGAAGCCTCGCGTTACCGCACGATGGTCTGCGAGCTGTTTGCGAATGCCGGCCGGATGGGGCCGAGGCAGCTTGGATTTCTGCGTAGGGCACTGACCGAAGTCTATACCAGGGCCGGTGTGCTGTTTAATGACCTGACCTCGATTTCAGACCCTGCTCGCCGGGCTGAGTTGGAAACCGTCCAGAACACAGAGGCTTCTGCACTCGGCGTGTCGCCCGGCACGAATATTCTTGCTCTCTCCCCTGCCCGGCAGCAGGCGCTTTCAGCCCTGCGCAGCCAGGCTGTCAGTGTGCGCGATTGGATCAAGACTCTGCGCGGGTATTATTTCGCCGTCCAGAAAAACGACCAGGCCAGCCGCACCTCACTTGAAGGGATACTGCTGCGCCTGGAGCAGTTTGACGAAGGTCAGATGTTCCGCCAGTATGGTCCGGGCGCGGATAGCATTGCCATCGAAGACCTGGGTCTGTTGGGACCGGATGACGATCCCTGGGGTGTGGCGGTGATTGAAGGTGGCGCGGAAATGGATGAATTCTCCAAGGCTGCGCTGTTCAGCTTATTGGCAAATGTTCTTTATGCGGATGCGGTTGTGCGCCGGAGGGAGAGCCTGGCCGGGAAGAAATTCCCGATCATGGATATTTTCTTTGAGGAGGCAAACAAGGTGTTATCAGGCGTGGCCAGTGGCGCGGCAGCCGATAACGACAGCAATGCGGCTGCCGGCTCGGTGGCGGCCATTTGGGAAAGCATGTGGCGGGATGGGCGCAAGTACGGCGTATTCCTGCACCTGATGGCGCAGACCGTTTCGGCGCTGCCCAAGGGCATTTTCTCTTCCTGCGCCAACCTGTTCCTGTTTCAGACCAAGGATGCGACCGACCGCGACATGGTTCTGCCACACCTGGGGAAATCCGAGAAGGGCATGGTAAATACGGAGTACAAGCGCTACCTGGCGCGCATTCCGAAAACCTACGCCATTACCAAACTGGGCTACAGCAACGATGTTTTCGATCTGGAACCGGTGCTGATCCAGCCGGCTTACATCCAGTGTGCGGAACCGTCGGATAAAGAGATTGTGCAGGCGCTGAGGTAATGAATATGGAAATCCCACATGCAATTACGAGACAAAAAAATGGAATTAGATTTTTCTTTGATGCTATTTGCTGAACTAATGGCATCGAAATTAAAATTAACCTAAGCAAATCCTTTCCATTGAATCTTAATCACTACTTCCCCATATTCAGCAAAATTTTCTCTAAACTCCGTCATACCATCAGCACAATAACTGCGGAACCCTTTCAACATCATAGAATCAAGTAAGATTTTCTGTTCAGTCGGTACGACATCCAATACTGTATTAGAACAAAATACAATCAATTTATGCTTAGCTCGAGTTTGCGCTACATTAAATCGATTATAGGAGAGTAAGAATTCAGCTTCTGCCTCCGCGTATTCAATATCAGCAACGCCATAAGATACGATCACCACGTCGCGCTCCTGGCCTTGTAATTTGTCAACTGTATCCACCAACGGCATGGGTTGTTGATCAGTGCCAAAACCACGTAAAGAGAGAACCTGGCGAATAGTACTGTTTTGCGCTCTGTGAGGAGAAAGTATAGCGAGGCCTTTGGATGCAAATCGTTCTGGTGTATATAACTGACTGTTAAATCCAGTTCTCACATCTTGATCAATTAGAATTAGGGCAAGACGAGATACTATCTTTCCAATAATTTCCGCCTCTATAGGGTTGCGAACTGTAAAACTCTGGGGAGGTGAGTAAGAACAAAGGATCACGGGACGATCGGGGTGGAGTAAAAAATCTACCAAATTATTTATTTGATAGTCCAATGCCTGGGTAGTCTGTATACGCACTGTTGGGCTAATTGAAGTAAAACGTCCCCGATAAAGAAAAGCTCGCGGATACGCGGTCAAAGGTTCATTCATGCGAAAATTTTCTTCTAGTTGGAAAAGAACACGCTGTTCCATATTGTATTCTTCGGCTCGATGACGCATAAATGCAAATACCGAGGTGAGCATGTAAGCATGTTCTTCCGGGTAAATGCCATGAATAATTGGAGGGAGCTGCTGATCATCCCCAGCTAATATAATATTTGCGGTAGGGCGGCTTGCGCTGAAAGCAATTAGAGAATCGGGCAATTTCATTTGGGATGCTTCATCAATTAAAATCACATCAAACCAGGGTTGAACAACCCCGCCGCCAGTATCCATCGCTTTGAAAATACCCCAAACAGTGCTGCCAACAACAAGGCAAGGAGTACGAGTGGCTTGGATACGAGTGCCAGCAGTGTTCTCAGGAATTTTTTCGATGCGGTCAGAAAGTTGCAGATCAGCAGGGTGAATATAACTACCCTGAAGTTTTATTAATGCCAAATCATCCATTGGAATCCCGTAAAGTTGAGCAAGTTCTGCAACTTTACTTAGCACATTATCAATAGCATGGTGAGTGAAAGCACTGACAAAAATGCGCAACTGTCGGCCAGAAGAACGAGCAAAGAGCGCATATCCTATCAGAATCTGGCCAAGCGTGTGAGTTTTCCCTGTACCTGGTGGACCCCATATCAATGTTAGTGGTTCCCGGAAAACACCGTGCCAGGCCTGCCATTGCATTGTATTTAACAATTGGTCTGGATTGCCACCGGCCGCAATATGAATTTGCATCAATTGGGCTGCAAGCGATTGCGAATCATTAACAAAAGATTGCCACCCATTAATTGATATTCGTTCAATCAATTGATGAATATGCCAAGCTTGGCCTGGATTCCGGCGCAATTGATCCAATGTGGTGTGAATTTTTCCTGAGTTGAAATCAGCAAATTTCTTATCGAGTACATATGTTCGTGCGGAGTCGAAAACTTGAATGAACTGCTGCCGGTCTTTTGGCTCAAGACGAACACGAGGTGGATTGGCACGAAAATCGAAATCCCGTACTGTGACCTCATATTTTGCTGTTCTCCACAAAGGTGTGTCAAATAAAGTGGCATCCACCTGCCCCAATAAAACTTCTGGTGCATCCTCCGGTGTAAGTACCAGGTTGAAGTCACCTATTTCGATTTTTGTATCTCTCGAACTTGCATCGAACGAGAACCATATTGAACCATCTGTTTGATCTTGTAGATGCGCTAGTCCGCGGATAGCCTCGAACTTTGCGTTTCTGTCTTCTATAGGCAATGTGTGGAAATGCTTTACTTGCAATTCATCAAGAGAAGCTTCCAAAAAAGTAAAAACTTTGAGGGCTTCCAGCATTTGAAACTGTATAGGATCAAAGGTCTCGTAAAGTTGAAATGACTCTTTTTTCAGGCGAAGATTGGCACCAAAATCCTGTTTTATTCTTCGAATAATCGAATCTGTAGCTCGCAATTTACCTTGAATAGATCTTTCAATTTCAGCTAAAATTTCTGTTGGGGTCATGCTGCCAGTACGTATTCGTGTTTCAAACTCAAAATTCTGTTGATCCCAAACATTATGAATTCTCTCAAATGCAATTTGGTTTGAGTTTTCCCAGCCAAATCCATAACGAGGTGAGAACGCAAACCCATTATCTTCACCTTGTTGATTTTGCGGACTGTACAACCTGGAAACTGTCCGCAAATCATATTGGTATGGAGCAGGCAGTGCGATCATAGAACGCAATACTTGGATTACAACTGTTCCGGGAATCGTACGAAATGTCGCTGCATCAGGTAGAACAGACTCGGGGGGAAAGATGCGAATGATAGTGAGTATCTCAGGTAGAAGTTCTACCGGGTCTATAACGAACAAATATCGTTCGATTAAATCCCGAATTATTTGCAAATCCAGATTATCGTATATATAAAAATGGAGAGAGCGTTGGCCTTGTATCCTTGCACGCCACTCTGCTGAATCAACAGCTCTTTTTAAGGCATTCCTCTGTTGGTCAAGTTGTCTGGCGTTTGGCAGAGACCTTGGAATTGTAGGATATTGATTCTTGAAGTTTTGTAAAGCAAGCCGAGCAGACACAACTTCAGGAATATTATCAATTGGTCTGGCTGCCGCATCCCGGTTTTCTTGGTCGACTTGTCGCAAAAATTGATTGAGCGTTTGTAAAAATGGCAACAAAATGCCCACTTCATTACCATCTTGCTCGGCAATGAATACTTGTTCTCTGCCAATTGGTCTATTAGCTTGCTGATCCCAGCCTTCGAAAGTCTTAATCCCAAGAGCAAAACAAGTATTCGATACTGGATCTTTTTCAGCAGAGAGAATCACACGAATATTTTCATAATGGGGCATTTGAAGAGAGTTTCGATTCAAAGTACGCGAGACTCCATCTTCTAAAGCCTTTGCTGTCTCGATATAACGCATTAAATTTACAGACAGGTCATGGTTAGCATTACGCAATCGTTCAATCGATGTTGGATTATTCAGCTGAGCAAGCTCTCGATGATTTCTAATTCCGCTATGAACAAGAGAACGTTTGGATTCTGAGCTAATGTATGCAATCCTTGAAAGATCTTGCCCGGCATCCGCTTCAGTCTTGCAGGTTTCCTGGTATTCGCATAAGACACATTTTTCGCACACTAAGAAATGGGCATCTGCTGCTGGGATAGAAAAAAGCTCCCGGGCTTTGTTGCACAAAAAATCTTCAACCGCTAAGCGATATGGTCCTACTTCAAATTCTTCCTTGCCCTCCCGCGAATAGATAACGCCTATTTGGCTATCTACGGAGAAATTGGGTAAATCTTCTCTTGTTAGCATTTGCTCAAGAAGCAAAGTGTAATATGCAACCTGAATGAAATGCTCATGCCGCGCGTGCATACTTCCTTTGAAATCCCAGACCCGTAAGAGAAAGGGCCGTCCTATACCTTGGTCAACAACCTCTATCATATCTGGCTTAGTTTCACCCAAGCGGATTTGATCTGACGTTAGGCCAAACCTTTGAAGAAAGTTGTTCTCCAATTCTGCATGAAGGCTAATATCCATTTGTATCTGAGCAATATATTTTGGAGGCTGCGGTTGACGCAAAACACTGATAAATTCGTCAAAAGTACATGCTTGAACAACTTCTCTACCCCGTTCTATGGTGATGCCGACTGTAAACATACCCCCCAACCGCGAATCAGGCGAAACATCGGCTAATTCATCTTCTAATCGCTGGATATTTGATCGTTCGAATTTATCACCCATCTCCATCAAGAGCGCAATACCAGGGCGACTATGACTTCGAATAGAACGTGGAACATTCCAACCGATTCCGACATGACCTCGATCCCGTGTCTCTACAGTTTCCCATCGAAACTGACGATCACATTTGTTTTTGAAATAACCTCGCAAAACTGAGGCATTAATTCGAAATCTTCCAGTTCGTGGAGGCAATGTCATGACTTCACCTTTTTTATATCGATGTTAGATATTTTCATGAAAAATAGTGCTACATATTAACAATTTTAGGTAAGCAAGGCAAGCTTGAAAGAACGACTTCACTCGCTGATCGAGGTTTTTTTTGATTGGCGGCTGTATAGAGTAATTCAATGTGTTGTCGTTGGGTACCATTTGGGTGTGAATTAATAACACCTGCGTAAATCTCATCAAACTCATCTGTCAAATCATAGCTTAATAGCCATGGATTCTCGAAGTTATATAAGAAGTCACGAAGACGAATATGATCTTGTGGTGAAAAAACGAAACGATAAAGCCGATCGGCCTTCTTGAAAAAAGGGGGATCAAAGTAGAAAAACAAATTATCAGCTGGAAAAATTCCATCTTTCTGACTTTGAACGATTCGTTTTATGCCCGATTCCCAATCTTCCTGCCAAACACCTAATACTC
>CAIVSQ010000205.1 GCA_903908605.1 uncultured Anaerolineae bacterium | reverse complement strand
TTGATTTTAAAGTTCCGTTTGACAATAATCAAGCTGAACGCGATTTGCGGATGGTCAAACTCAAGCAGAAAGTGTCTGGTTGTTTTCGGTCAGAAGATGGCGCCAAAGTCTTTGCTAACATCCGAAGTTACATCTCTACTTCTCGCAAAAACGGCCAGAGAGCTCTGGATGTCTTGCAAATGGCTTTTGCTGGAACTCCTTATATTCCTCCGGTCCTTCAAGCTCATTTCTACCTTTCAGCCTGAGCAGTTACATTTTTTTTTCCGTTTCCGATGATTAAGTGGTTACCGCCATATCATCCAGGCTGGGTGTGCAACCACAGGATGGATGACTGTGCAGGCAAATGATTGAAGATAGCACAGGCAAGTACGAAAATGGTGTCTGGCGTATAAAAAGCGGTCAAATTACAAAGCTATAATAACGGTAGGTAACAATGCGTCACTGGGACAGCATAGTGACCTTTTGGGAAAATTGATAGCTTATGGCGGCATTTCTTCACTTATACAAGAGGTCTAATATTTGTTTATTTTTAACCGTTTGGCTGTTTTGATTATTCGTTTTCGCTCGAGTTGGAAATAGCCGTAACGATTGGATAAATATTGCGAAATAAAAAGAAGATGTCAGAAATGACACCTTCTTTTTATTAATTTTCGTTTTGAGAGTTTATTCAATATCTAAAACTTCAGCAAGAGAAATAGAGATTGCCTTCATCAACCCTAAATCCAACGAGCCCAATTTACGAATGAACCTTTCCACTGAAACCGATCGAACCTGAAAAGCATCACATGATGATGGTTTTTCCAAACCGTTCTGAGTGCTGGGACTGATTTCTGTCATCCAGGGTACATCAGTATAGTGCGCTTTCCAATCGGTGATCGGAGCAACCACTTTCAGTGGTAAGACGCCCACAGCATCACTGCTAACAATTACCACAGGGCGTGTTTTTCTTATCTCCGCACCAATCGTATTATCTAGATTTATAAGCCAGATTTCACCTCGCTTCATCAGTTGTATCCTCGTCAAAGTAAGCGGTCGTCAGACTCGTTAGTTCAGGATTGTTTAAGTATTCTTCTGCCATGAGAGATGCAGCTCGTTGCATTTTTTCGCGTTTTCGCTCTTTGATGCGCTCGCGCAGCAGCTCTCGTACCACATCAGACATACTCGTATGAGATTCATTCGCCAATTCTTTCAGCGCTTTGCGATCAACAGGATCCAATAATAGTTGTATTCTATTCACATGAGCCTCCATTATACACATGTATTATACATACTAAATCTGCGCATATAATAGCCTTTTTCATCATTGCTTTAATTTGAGATTCCCCCTGGCGGAAAAACCTGCCAAATCAATTTGTTCAAGATAGTCACGCCTAACCTGTGCAACTTTCGTTGGAAAGAGAAGGCTTCGAGCAAGGATTCCTACGATGAGGAGAAGGCGCGGCGTTTGTGGGATCGGAGCGTGGAGTGGTGCGGGCTGGGGTGAGATGGGGTGAGAAAATCGTTCGACCAGCGCTTGCAGCCTGGCTGACCTGGAGCCAAATTTCACTCCGAAGATGAGATTGACGGATAATTTTCAGTATGAAACAAGAAGCAGTTCTACAAATCTTGAGGCAAAAGAAGGCTGAAATGGCCGAGCGGTTCGGGGTGCAATCCCTGGCGCTGTTTGGTTCGGTCGCACGCGACGAAGCCAACGCTAATAGCGATGTAGATCTGCTGGTCGAGTTCAATCGGCCGGTTGGCTATTTCGGTTTGTTCGCGCTCCAGGATTACCTCGAGCAATTGCTGGGCTGCCCGGTCGATCTCGGAACACTGGATAGCTTGAAACCTCATCTTCGCGAACAAATCCAAGGGGAATTGCTGCGTGTTGGCTAGAGTCTGGCAAGATCGTATTCGTGATATTCTGGACGCTATTGCGACAAATAATTAGTGGGCACCGGGCATGTGATATAATGGGCGTTAAAGGTAAGAATAAACCATATCTTTAGCTTGCAAACTATGAAACGTGGATTTTTAAACGGCATTCTTAGATCGAACAAGACGGTCTTTACTTTTAAAGATCTGCTTTTGATGTGGGGTGGAATTGATGTAACCACAGCCAGAAATCGGGTTAATTATTACGTTGATACCGGCAATCTTTATCCCATCCGGCGGGGGATATACGCCAAAAGTGAAAAATATGATCGTTTTGAACTGGCTACCCGGATATTTACCCCGGCTTACATTAGTTTTGAGACTGTTCTGGGCCATGCTGGAATCACTTTTCAGTATTACAGCCAGATTTTTGTAGCTTCTTATCAGACAAAAGAACTCGTAGTCGATCAGCAGAAGATCGCTTTCAAAACTCTAAAAAATGCAATCCTGACTAATTCCGCCGGAATTGAAGTCAGAGAAAATTATGCCATCGCTTCTCCTGAAAGGGCATTTTTGGATGTTGTCTACTTAAACACTGATTATCATTTTGACAACCTGTCTCCACTGGATTGGGACAAAATCAACGTGATTTTGCCGGTTTACGAAGGCAATAAAAAAATGTTGGCTCGGGTCAACCAGTATTACAACGCTGCCCAGGTATCAAAGGAGTAAGTTTGAAATGACACTCAATCAAGGTAAGCACAAAAGCATACTCGTCAATGTTTTGAAGGATATCTACACTCATCCGGTTATCGGGCCGATATTGGGTTTCAAAGGGGGAACGGCGGCTTATCTTTTCTACAACCTCGACCGGTTTTCGGTCGATCTTGATTTTGATCTTTTGGACCCCGACAGGGAAGAAACTGTTTTTCAAGAAGTAAGCCGGATTTTAAAAAGTTATGGAAATCTGATCACGGCTGATAGGAAAAAATACTCTTTGACTTTTGTTCTG
>CAIVSQ010000204.1 GCA_903908605.1 uncultured Anaerolineae bacterium | reverse complement strand
GTCGCTGGTGATCTGGTTGTTTGCATATATTTTACTCTGCCGGTCTGTTATTTGCGATGATTTACAGAGGAGAACCTATGAATAATGTTCTTACACGTTGCCCGGTCTGCCAGAATGAATTAACCATCACCCGTTTGCATTGCGAATCTTGCGATACTTCGCTGGAGGGTCGTTTTAGTGGTGGTTTGTTTGCGCATTTAACCCGTGAGCAGATGGATTTTATTATGACTTTTATCCGTTGCGAAGGGAAACTTAACCGGGTGGAGGTGGAGTTGGGTCTTTCGTACCCGACTCTGCGCAACCGGTTGCATGATGTCATTCGAGCCCTGGGCTATGAACCGGGCAAGGAAGAAGCGCCAGAAGTCAGCGAAGATCGCCGCCGCCAGGTGCTGGAAGACCTGGATAAAGGCCGGTTGAATGCTGACGCTGCCATGCGCATTTTGCGCGGGGAGGAAGCATGAAACAGTCTGTTTTGCAGGTGAATGGTAGTGTCACCGTGCAGGTGGACCATGTTGGCGGAGATCTGCAGGTGGTGGGCTGGGAGCGGCCCGAGATTGTGGCCAAGACGGATGATGATGACCTGGACTTGGAGATTGATGCTGATCAGATCATCCGCACGCACAGCGATGGCGATCTGATTCTATACGTGACGCGCGATGCGGATCTGCGTGTGCAGAGCGTGGGCGGCGACGCCGATCTGCGTGCCCTGGGCGGCAGTACGGAGATTGTGTCGGTTGGCGGCGATTTGCAGATGCGCAATGTGTCAGGGGTAAAAGTTAAGAGTGTTGGCGGTGATATGTCGCTGCGCACCTGTGCCGGCGATTTGCTGGCGGAGGGCATTGGCGGGGATGCCTCACTGCACGATGTGTTGGGCGATATCAACGTGGTGGTCGGTGCGGATTTGTACCTGCGCGGGGCTGATTTTAATGTACAGGCCAAGGTAGGCGCGGATGCGGCACTGTACCTGTGCCCTGAACCAGGCAAGCATGTCAACGTGCAGGCTGGCAGCGATATCCTGCTGCGCTTGCCGCCCAAATCTAACGTGGAATTATCACTGGTCGGTTGTGATGACGAATCGATCCGCGTGGATCTGCCAGGTGTGGAGCCGGAACAAGTGGGCATGGTCCGCAAGGTGGTGGTAGGCTCGGGTGGGTCGCAAATTAACCTGCAGGCCGGGTCTGAGGTGATTGTCACCAGCCGTGATGAAGAATGGGAGAGCGTGGCTGCTTTTGACCCATTGGGGCGCGAAGGCCCTTTTGCTCCCGGGGAATTTCCCGGTCTGTCTTCGGAACTGCACGAACGTATTTCACGCCGGGTGGAGGAAGCCACGCGCCGGGCGCTCGAGGCTTCGATGCGCGCCCAGGAGCGAAGTGACCAGGTTCAGCGCCGGGTGGATAGCGCCATGCGACGGGCCGAGGATAAAATGCGGACTGCCGAGCGGAAATCCAGCCATATGGGGATAAAGGTTGGGCGATTTGGGGTGACCATCCCGCCCATACCGCCTGTCGCGCCGATGTCGCCCATGCCACCCACGCCACCATCATGGGGTGGGGTGCAAAAGCCGCCCTCCGAACCAGTCAGCGATGCCGAGCGGTTGACGATTTTGAAGATGTTGCAAGAAAAGAAAATATCGATCCAGGATGCCGAGAAATTGCTCTCAGCCCTGGATGGTAAATAAGGTGTTACCATGACCGAATCTGAGCGACAACAAATCTTAAAAATGATTGATGATGGTAAAATCTCCGCCGAGCAGGGCCTGGTGCTGATGCGCGCGTTGGAGGAGGCTGCCAATGAGGAGCCTGAACTGGAAGAAGCCGGCAGCGATGTGGACGTGGTGGTGGAAGAGCCGCAGTCTCAGGCTGGGCAGAGTGGCGTGGAAGCCAGTTCAAGCCCGGATTTTGAGCGAAAGTTGAAGAAGTTCCGCAACCTGTGGATTATCCCACTCGTGGCGGGTGTAATTCTGACGATCGGCGGGGCTTATATGATGTACGCGGCCATGCAGGCGGGCGGGTTGGGTTTCTGGTTCTTCTTTGCCTGGCTGCCTTTTATGATCGGTGTGCTGCTGACTGCACTGGGTTTTTCCTCGCGTACCTCGCGCTGGATCTACCTTAACATCCGGCAGAAACCGGGCGAATCGCCCCAGCGGATTGCCTTTGGCTTCCCGCTTTCGTTGGTGAGCTGGGGTGTGGGTCTGGCTGGTAATTTCATTCCGGAAAAAGAAGATTTCGCTGTCAGCGAAGTGATGAAGGCCCTGACGGGTAGTGCTTTGACGAGTGAACCGCTGATGGTGGATGTGCATGACGATGATGGCACACACGTGCAGGTTTATATTGGTTAAGGAGGCCTGATATGGCAACCGCTGAAGAACGAATGCGAATTTTAAAGATGATTGATGAGGGTAAGATCAGTGCCGAGGAAGGCGCGAAGCTGCTCTCGGCGTTAAGCGAACCGAAACGCGGACCAAATGCGCCGGTTGTTCAGCGTGCCGCAGGTGCCGCGCGCTGGCTGCGTGTGCGTGTGACGGATGTGGCCACTGGGCGCTCAAAAGCCACTGTGCAGATCCCGCTGGCGCTGCTGGAAGCGGGCATGAAGATTGGGGCACACTTTGCCCCCGAGGTGGAGGGTGTGGATATGCCCACCATTATGGAAGCGCTGCGCTCGGGCATGACCGGTAAAATTGTGGATGTGGTCGATGAGAAGGACGGCGAACACGTGGAGATTTTTGTAGAGTAGCCTGGCGTGCGTGTGGCCAATGTTCAATAATTAGCAAAAACCTCCCGTGGGGAGATTTTTGCTTTAATTCGCCAGGCGAATTTCTTGATTTTTAAGAAAAAAGAGCGACCATGGGCGCATAAGGCTTGGATTTTATTGGCGGGCTTTTGGTATACTGTGGGTATGAAGATTGAATTTAACGGCAAAATTTGGTATTGGCGCGGCCCTGCGCCGCATTACTTCGTCAGTGTCCCGGTGGAGCAAAGTGGTGAACTGCGGGTGATCGCCGGACTTGTGACCTATGGCTGGGGGATGATCCCGGTGATTGTGCGAATCGGTGGCACGGAGTGGCAGACCTCGCTGTTCCCCAAGGATGGTGGTTATATTGTGCCGATCCGGTTGAATGTTCGAAATGCGGAAAACCTGGCAGAGGGCGATGAGGTTAACCTGAAGTTGGAAGTTCAGCTGTAAAAAGGGATTGGCTGTTCAGAGGGGATATTGCTACTGATAAGATAAATTGTCATTTTCTCCTCCGTACGGTTCTTGCCGTTATATCTGGAAGTGCTGGGACGGTGTGCGCAGGGGAGCGAGATTGCCACACCCGGCGCCCTACAAGAACCAGGGCCTACTTCGGGAATCAAAAGCGCCGGTTCCAGTAGACTTGAAGTATGATTATTTTGCCAAACAAGAGTTGAATAAGTCTACCGGCGGCAGGAGAACCATGATTATTAAAAGTTCAAATTGCGAATAAGACCCAACTCTTGTTATGAATAAAGCAAAAGTAGTATACACCATGGAGACAGCTCATTCACGCCTGGTCCAGGAGGTTTGTGATGTCACAATTTACTCATTTTGTTGGTGTAGATATTGCTTTCGCTACTTTTACGGCCTGTGCCGGTACAGCACCATGGAAGCTGGTGGTCCAACCGGTGCAACTTGATCATTCCGAGGATGGTTATGCATCCTTTCTAGACTGGATGAAGGATCACAACCTGAAGCCGGAGCATACGGTGGTGTGCATGGAGGCCAACGGCGCGTATAGTGAAGGTCTGGCTTATTTCTTATGCGCCAGCGGCTATCCTGCTGCAGTAGAGCCGCCACTTAACATCGCGCGCGAGTTTCGGGTCAATGCATCCAAGCCTGATCTTCTCGATTGCACAACTATCAGCGAGTACGCCTGCCGTTATGCAGACAAACTGGCTATCTGGCAGCCCAGAAATGAGATTTTGGAGCAAGTTGAGGTGCTTTTGAGCACGCGACAGATGCTTTCAGCGCAAATAGCTTCTCATAAGAATGGGCTGCAGGCCGTAAATCGCAAAAGGGTCTTATCCGTAGTCGCCAGAAACGCCCATCAGGAGATCATTGCGCATATCGACAAACAAATGAGACAGATCGATGCGGAAATTCAGCGTTTGATCGACAGTAATCCGACTTTCTAGTAAACCTTGCTTCTGCTACTGATTCCGGCTGTACTGCAGGGGTTGTTGGTGGTGTGGGCGAGATAGAAATTCACTTGCGAGGGGGGCGGATGTGATATGGGCAAAAGGCGCGGTTGAAAGCGCTACTACTTGTTCGGGACGCGCGCGGGTTTACCTCTGAGAACAATAGCCAAAGGCGCGCAGTCTTAATATCAATGGTCATTATGATGGGTTCGAATTGAGTCTCGAACTGGTCGTTTTTGGGGAGAATACTACCAACTTACGCAAGATCAGCCGGAAAGAGGACGCCCGCATCTTTGCGGGCTCTTTCGTAAACATTCATGACCTGGGCGCTGTGTTCGAGCAGGGCGTAACAGGCCGGGTAGTCCTTTTGTTCATAAATCTCGCAAAAACGTTTCATCTCATAATAGAGCAGGTTGGTATTGGTCTGCTCGTTATAATTAATGTCTTCTGTGGGGGTATGGAAAGCCACCTTTCGGCAGCCATGGGCGCCGCTTTCGACGTGCAGGTAGCCTTTTTCGCCCTGGATCATGGCGAAGCTCAGGCTGGCTGTATCCTTGGCGCCGACACATTCGGCCAGGAAGCCCGGGTATTGCAAAACAAGCAGGCCGGATGTGTCGATTCCGTTGGGGTGTTTATTGGCGTAGTAATGTACGTTGTGGGGTGCGCCAAAAAGATGGACGACAAAGTGCAGGTTATAAATGTTGATATCGGCCAGTGCGCCGCCTGAAAACTGCGGATTGAAAATATTGGGGGTTTCGCCGGCCAATAGTTTGTTGTAGCGGCTGGAATATTGGCTGTAGTTGCATTGAATGACGCGTATTTGCCCAAGCCGGGCCAGGTTTTCTTTTAAAAAGAGGTAATTTGGCAGGTGGATGGTGGTGATGCCTTCAAATAACATTAATCCATTTTCTTTGGCAGTGGTAATTAAATGGCGGGTTTCTTTTTCGGTTGATGTGAAGGGTTTCTCACAGATGACATTTTTTCCGTGCTGCAGTGCTTTGAGGGCCTGTGGGTAATGCAGGCTGTTGGGTGAGGCTACATAGACAAAATCGATAGCAGGGTTTTCCAGCATGGCACCCAGGTCGGTATATATTTGACCGACGTGGTATTTTTGGGCCAGGGCGGCGGCGGTCTCTTGTTTGCGCGAAAACATGGCAATGCACTGCGTGCCGGGGATGGTTTGCAGGGATTCTAGAAAAGTATTGACGATAAAACCAGTTCCAATAGTGGCAATTTTCATCATAACTCCCGGTGTTCCGGTTTGTTTGGTAGCATTTTTATCCCAACTGGCCTGATAGACGGGTTGGATAGGTTTCCAGGATGCGTTTGGGGGACTTTTCGCATTCTTTATTTTAATTCACACCTGCCAACCCTGGGGGAAGATGTGAGCGCATAAAAAAACTCCCCTGGGGGAGCCTTTAGGATGGTGAACTGAGTGCTTATTGCCAGGTTTCGATCAGGCCGCGGCCATTGTTCTTAGCTGTGTAGAGTGCGTGATCGGCGTGTTCGAGCAGGGTGTCGAGGGTGTCCTGTGGGTTGGTGAGCGCACTGATGCCTGCGCTGAGGCTGAGGGTGACCGGGGCGCCTGGCAGGTTGAGGGGTGTTTCGTTCAACTGCCGGCTGACACGCTCGAGCACTTCGTAGGCTTGCTGTTGGTTGGTTTCGGGCATCAGCAGGGCGAATTCATCCCCGCCGAAGCGGGCGAAGACATCGATTTCGCGGATATTTTTCTTGAATATGCGGGTTAACAGGATGAGGGCCTGGTCGCCGCCAGCGTGCCCATAGGTGTCGTTGATGGATTTGAACAGATCGATATCGATCAGGCTGATGGCGAGGGGATGGCCGCGCCGGTTGGCACGTTTCAGCTCGAGCTGGGCCAGCTCTATAAAATGACGGCGATTGCTGACATCGGTCAGGCTATCGGTGATGGCCTGTTGTTTGAGCTTATCTTGAAGCAGCTTCATCTCGGTGATATCGTGCGAAATTCCGCAAAGCCCGCGAACGAGCTGGTTTTTATCACGCAGGGGGAATTTAACCGAGAGAAAATACTGTGGGCCATCTGCATGGGGGAAGATTTCTTCAAACTCGCGGGTTACGTCGTTTTCCATGACAGCCAGGTCGGCCTGGCGGAACTTCTGGCCGGTTTCACCGGGGAAGAGCTCAATGTCGGTGTGACCGAGGGCTTTCTCACGGGAGATGTAGGTGGTGATTTCCCACTGCTTATTGACAAGTTCGTATGCACCGGCCAGGTTTTTGACGTATATGACCGAGCCGCTGTTGTCGATCAGATCGGAGAGGAAGAGCTGGCTGGCACGCAGGGCTTCTTCGGCCAGTTTACGGGCGCTGATATCACTCCAGGTAATAAACAGGGCTGGTTTGCCTTCAAGGGTGATGCTGGTAATGGCGACATCGGCGAAAAAATCAACCCCATCGGCTCGTTGGTGGATCCACTCGAAGCGCAGGGAGCCTATTTGTATGGCAAGCTCTATTTTTTCGCGGGCGCTTTCGAGCGAGGATTTGCCGTCCGGCTGGGTGGAAGGTGACAATTCATGTGGGGCTTTGCCGATCACCCAGGAGCGGTCGGCCTGGACCAGCAGTTCGGTGGCGCGGTTGCAGTCGACAATAACGCCATCGACGATAATGAGGTGCGCTTCGGTTGAATCTCTGAAGAGGGTGCGGTATTTTTCCTCGCTCTCGCGCAGTGCAGATTCTGCCTGCATGCGGGCGGTGATATCTTGCCCGTGGGCGATGGTCGCCAGGGTGGAATTCCCATCGGGGGCTAAGAGGGTGGCACTGTTCCAGAGTACGTTACGCAGGCTGCCATCGAGGTGTTGGATGATGATTTCGACTGATTCCCAACGCATGCCCTTGAGGGTTTCACGAATGAGATTCATGGAAGTGGCAGCCTGGGAGGGTGGAAACAACACCTCAAGAGATTGACCCAGCATTTCGGCTTCGCTGCGCCCGGTGAGATTTTCAAAGGCGTGGTTGAAGCGCGTGACCAGGAATTGGGGATTCCAGACAATGATGGGTGCGTTAGCGTAATTTAGGATATTTTCGATATAGGCGTTCGATTGGTGGCTCTGGATGATGAGATGCTGGCTGACCAGGTTGATCAGCCCGAAGGTCCACAGGCTGCTGAGCATCAGTATTACCAGGGCAGTGAAATTTTTGTAGGCGATTTCATTGGGCAGCCCGTTTTCGGTAAGGTGAAACAGGGGCACCGCTGCGCGCAGGATGAACGAGAAGCCGTTGGCGATAAAGAAGATGGCGACAAAACGGGCGGCCGATTTGTATTCAACTGGAACCCCGTGGAGCAGTGCGTGGGCGATCAGGAAGGAGAAAAAGAGGATGAAAGTGGAAAGGGTGATGCGCCTGGCATTGATATCGTCATACACGTAGGTAAAATAGATTAAAAAGAGCGTGGAAAAACCCAGGACGAGCAGCAGCCTGACGCGGTTCTCACGCCGGCCGAAGAAACGCTGGACGCCGATATAAATAAGAATAGCGCCAATCACCACGAACAGGTTGTTGGCAAAAGTGGCAAAAAGTTGGAAGGGAGTGGCACTGCCGTGGAATGGACTAAAAATATAGCCCACGGCAGTGAAAGCTGTGCCAGCGGCCCACCAGCCTGGGCCGTTTTCAGTTTTGTTGTTGAGGTGCTGCCCCAGTAGGCCAATGAATTGCAGGACCCCTGCGATGGCGAGGACGACGATGAGGGTTTGGGGGTCGAGGGTCAAGTCAATTGGTTCCTAGACATGTGATTATCCCACAATTCATTGGCGGGGAGTGCATCCATAGGATATTCCCTGTCTTATTGAAAAATGGAAGGATTATTTTTCTAACAGTCCGCGAACATCGGCCCAGGCGCCGTTGAAGTGATAGGCAAAGACGCGCTGATTATGAACCATGGGTGGGATAATATCGCGGCCAAAATCATGGCTTGAGTGGGGATCGCGGGCGTCGGCGGCAAGCAGATCGAGCAGGAAGGCTGTTTTAAAAACATAGATGCCCATGGAGGCGTGGCTGCCAAGCGGTTGAGTGGGTTTTTCTACGAAGCTGGTGATGCGCTGGTCGGCATCCATGGTCAACATGCCGTAACGGTGGGATTGCTGCGGGGCTACGGTGGTGACGCAGATGGTCAGGTCGGCTTCTTTTTCGTGGTGAAAGCGCAGCAGGTCGCGGTAATCTTGCTGGTAGATTTGGTCGCCGGCCAGGATGAGCAGGGCATCAAAGCCGCCGGCTGTGAGCGGTGCGTGGTTTTGGTGAACGGCATCGGCGGTGCCGAGGTAGAGTGCGCTGCCGGTGCGTTCGAGCGAGGGCAGCCAGTGCAGCAGCCCGGGCAGGTGGGTCTGCCAGGCGGTCAGCTTGCGGGTAATGTGATCGTCGCCGGGGCCGGGCGGCTGGGTGAGGACTGCAGCGTGCGGCAGCCCGGAGTAGAACAGGTTGGCGAGCGAAAAATCAACCGGGCAGAGCGGTTCAGCGACGGGGACCGCGGGAAGGCCGGGTTGAGCAGGCAGGGGCAGGAAGGCCTTGCCACCGCCGGCGAGCAGGATGGCACATACATGATGAGGCTGTAACATAGGTTTCTCCTTTTTTATGAACATGCCCCGGGTGTGCTTCAGCCGCTGACCAGCTTGTGGCGTCGGAAGCGTTGAATGCACAACCCGAGAAGAAGCAGGTCAACAGAGTAAAGCAGGATGTACAGGCCTGGAAGGATGGATTTATTTTTCAGGAGCGGTAATAAAAATTCGAGCTGATCGAGTGAGGGCCGCGGCAGCATGAGCACGACCATGCCCAGGATGACCGGGAGAAAAACCAGCAGGCTCATGGTCTGGTTGGCGGTTCGCACGCTTTTGGCGCGCAGTGAAACCAGGATACCCAGGGCGGTGGTAAAGATGGAAACACCCAGGATCATCAGTACTGCTTCACCAAACAGGCGCGGTACATAACCGATGAAATGGCCCTGGCCAAAGGAGTTGTTTACGATCAGCAGGTTGTTGAGCAGCATGATGCCTGCCAGGGAGCAACCGTAGATGACGATGGCGATCAGCTTGCCAAACAGGATCACCAGGTCCGAGAGCCGGCTGGCTAGCAAGGTCTCCAGTGTGTGGCGTTCACGCTCGCCTGCGAAGCTATCGGCTGTTTCGCCAAAGATAAAAACATAGGGGAACCAGGCCCACTGGAGCAAGGTGGCGGGTGAGCTGAGCGTGCGCGGGCCATACTGCATGAGCATGGATATACAGAGGATCTCGATCATGAAGAGCAGGCGCAAGAAGTTGGATAGCCGGTGACCGCGCTGGAAATACATGTCTTTTAGTTCTTTGTCGATGATGGTGAAGAGATCCTGGATCATGCGGTGGGTTCCTCTTCCAGCAGGGATAGAAAAGCATCTTCAAAATCGTTTTTGCCTTTGCGTACTTCTTCGATCTGCGCGCCCAACCCGACCAGTAGATTGATCAGTGGGGCAGATGAGACGGGCCGGTTGAAGATAATGCGCAGGTTGGTGCCGGTGGCTTGGATGCTTTCGATGCCCGGCTGGGTATGCAGGGCGGCTAACATGGTTTCATCAAAACCGTCACCGCTAATTTCCAGGCTGGCTTTTCCGCCAGACTGGCGCACCTCGTCTGGGCTGCCGGTGGCCAGCAAGCGTCCGCGGCGGATGACGGCGATTTGGCGGCAGATTTTCTCGGCTTCGGTCAGGTTGTGAGTGGTGAGGAAGATGGTGACACCCTGGCTGTTGGCCAGGTTTTGCAGGTCTTCACGGACCGAGACAGTGGCGAGCGGGTCTAACCCGGCGGTGGGTTCATCGAGGAAAACAAGGGCGGGCCGGTGCAGCAGGGTGCGGGCCAGGGCCAGTTTTTGCTTCATCCCACGGCTCCAGGTGCTGGTGGTTTCTTTTCGGCGATCCCAAAGCTGCAGGCTCTCGAGCAGCTCCTGGATGCGGGCGCGGCGTGCGCGGGTGGGCAGGTGCCAGATGCGGGCGTAATAATCCAGATTTTCGTAGGCGCTCAAGCGTTCGTACAGCCCATTGTGTTCGAGCAGGGCTCCGCATTGCTCTCTTATGCGGCTGGCGTGGGTAAGTGGGTTGAAGCCGAGCACTTCGATTTGGCCGGAGCGGGGTTGCAGCAGGCCGAGCAGCAGGTGAATGGTGGTGGTCTTGCCGGCGCCATTAGGGCCCAGGAAGCCAAAGATGGTGCCACGCTGAACCTCGAATGAGATGTCATCGAGGGCGCGCAGGGAGCCAAAATTGTGTGAGAGATTGGTGGTTCGGATGGCAGGAGCGGTCATGCAGGTTCCTTGTGGGCGGGCAGGAGGTTGGTGTAGCGTGCGGTCACCTGGGTGGCGTAATCCGCCAGGCTGAGGCGCAGGGCCTGGGGGCTGAGGACTTCGATGGCGCCCCCATAGGCCAGGATGCGGGCGCGGGCGGTCTCCAGGTTTTCGAAGTGCAGTTCGAGCCTGATCCAGCCATCGGGCTGGTTGGCAGGCGCGCCTGGCAGAGTCTCGGGCTGGTTTTTGGAGAGCAGTTGCGCCAGGGCCGGGGTTACACGGGCTTGTACGCGGTAGGCGGGTCGTTCGCGCTGCTGCCGCTCCAGCCAGTCTTGCCAAAAAGCAGCCAGGTCAAAATTGGCAGGTGGTTGGAAGCTGCCGGGGCAGGCGCGTACGGAGAGGAAATGCGAAACTTGCCAGGCGTCCACCCGCCCGCTGCGGGCACCCACCAAGTGCCAGTGGTTGGCGCGTGCCACCAGCCCGTAGGGTTCGATACACATTTCCACATGTGTGCCAAATTCGGCCTGGTAGGTGATCTCGAGCGGCTGGTTTTGCCAGAGCACGGATTGCAACAGGGCCAATTGAGGGGTGGGCAGGCTGCCAGGCTGCCCACCGGTGGGGTCCAGGTGGATGCGGCGCTGGGGCAGGGGTTCCGCTGTGGGCCGGCGGGCAACCGTGAGCTTCAGCAGGGCGGTACGCAGGTCAGTGCCCAGTCCAAGCTGATCGAACGGGGCGGCTGCGCTGAGCAGGAAGAGGGCGCGCAGTTCGCCGGGGGTCAGGCCGGTCAGGTTGGTGCGGTAGCCTTCCAGCAGGGAGATGCCGCCCCCCGGTCCGCGCCCGGCATAGACTGGCACGCCTGCCGCGCTGAGGGCGGTCAGGTCACGGTAGATGGTTCGTTCGGTCACTTCCAACTCTTGGGCCAGGTCGCGGGCGGTCATCCGGCCGCGGGACTGGAGCAACAAGAGCATGGCGAGTAAACGGTCAGCGCGCAATGAACCTCCGGGATTTCCTCTTACACAATAGCACATTTTAATGGGTTTGATAATGCCCTTATTTATGCTGTCGGTTGGGATTCATTAAATTTTACTCGAAATACCTGACATAAGGTGTCATGTATGGGCGATAAAATGGATACGTAGTCAAAAAATGGTGATCGAGGAGAAAAAAATGAGCGAACTACAGGTTACAGTGAGCAAGTTGGATGCCATGCGTATGATCAGCTTCAGCGGTTTTGGTGAATCGCCGGAAGGACAGGCGTTGGAAAAACTGCATAATTGGGCGGGAAAATATGGCTTGCATGGGCGGGTGTTTGGGTTCAACAACCCGAATCCAAGCGTGGGGAGCCCGAATTACGGCTACGAAGTTTGGATGGCTGTCGATGAGGATGTGCAACCGGAGGGGGAAGCCAAGCTGGTGGATTTTGCCGGTGGGCTGTATGCTGTGCTGCGCTGCCCGGTGGTCAGGCCGTGGGAGGATATCCCGGCGGCATGGCAGAAGCTGGTGAGCTGGTTGGATGCGAGTGCATACAGTCACGGTGCGCATCAGTGGCTGGAGGAGCATATTGACCCCAAGGATGGGTCGGATGGGGTGGAATTTACGCTGGATCTGTATCTGCCGGTGCGTGAATAGGGTCTACCCGGGCGTGGGGAGGCTCATATCGAGGACGCGCAGCCAGACCTCCCGGCCGTGGGGGTGGGAGCGGTGCTCAAAGAGGTAGACTCCCTGCCAGGTGCCGAGAGTGAGTTGGCCCTCATCGATCGGGATGGTCAGGCTGCTGCCGGTCAGCATGGTGCGGATGTGCGAGGTGGCATCATCTGGCCCTTCCAGGTCGTGAGTGTACCAGCTGGCATTTTCGGGGACGAGCCTTTCGAGCGAGGTTTCCAGGTCGGCGCGGGCGCTGGGGTCATAGTTTTCATTGATGGTGAGCGATGCGGAGGTGTGCGGGCAGAATAGAAAGCACATGCCCTGGCGCACTTGCCAGTCACGCAGCTGCTGGTTGACCTGCCCGGTGAAGGCAACCAACCCTTTTGAGCGGGTGGAAATATGGAGGGTAGAGATATGCCATTTCATCGTATGGGTCAGGGGTGCTTTTTGCCTTGCATGATCATGATTTCGTAGAGTGCCTGGCCGTGTTCTTCGGCTTGTAAATGGTCCAGGTGGATGGATAAGTGCAAATCGGCGTTGAAGCGGAAGTAATAGGGGTTGGCGAACAGACGGAAGAGGATGCGCTGCCAGGCCGGGAAGGAGGCCAGCAGGCTGACGGCTTCGATTAACTTGGGTTGGCGCAAGACCAGGCTGATGGTTTGCGAGCCGTCTTGCCAGGTGAAATCGACTTCACGCGGGTAGGCGCGGCCGCCGGGGTGGGCGATAAAATCGGCGGTGCGCAGGGTCAGTGGCTGTCCATCGCCAAGCAGGATCTCAGAACCACGGGCCAGCATAAAGACGGGCATGGCGGTGCCGCCATAGGAGGCGGCGCCGATCTGCTGGACGAAGATGAGCGTGTATTCGCCCAGGTGGGCACGGCCCCAGTACCAGTGATCCATGACTTCGTTGAGACCGACATTGCCCCAGTTGTGGTCATGGTATCCGGTGCCACGTACGTTGTAGGTCTGGCCATCGATGGTGATGGTGCCTTCCACGCTACCGTAAGGGATGGAGGGCAGCCAGCCAAAAGAGTGATCGAGATCGCCAAAGTAGGCTTTGCCGGCTCCAGGACGCCAGGCGGGCACAAGGCCGGTGAAGAGCAGGTCTGCGGTGATTCCCTGGTGAGTGGCGTGCAGTTCGTAGCGCTGCAGGTCGCCACGCGTCCAGTTGGAGCCCAGCTTTACGTCACAACCCTCTTTGGATGCTGAGAATTGGCTGGCCTGAAAAACGGGAAAATGGCTTATTTTACGGCCATCCGGAAGGGTAATGGTCATCAACAGGGTGGGTTTGAGCGGGCCGCCGCGTTCGAGCAGGGGTTTTGTGGCAAAGACGATAACCGCAGTAGCGCCACGCAGACGCTCATGGTTGGCGGGGTCGTCGAAGTGGGCGTCGAAATACCACCACTCAAAATTCCCAGGCCCGGTGGGGGCGCGGATGCCATCCTCCCAGGGTTGGATGGTTTCTGTCAGGCCTTCACGGGCCATGAATTGGGGGGTGACGCCAAATTGGATTGATTTTGTCATGGGATTATTCCTCCATGTCCCAGGGGGCGCGTGCGCGGCGGGTTGAGCTGGAGAGTGCGTGGCGCAGCGGTTCGGAAAGGTCGGCTGGCAGCAGGTCGGCGGCGGCGGCCAGCAGGCCGAAGTTGCCGGCCAGCATCATGTCGCCGAATGGGGTGGCGAAGTATGGCTTGAGATCGGGTGAGGGGGTTCCGCTGAAGAGGGAGCGGCGCGGACCAGTGACCACCAGGTCCCAGCCCGGGTTGGAGAGGGGCAGCGGGCTGGCGTGATAGACCAGGGCACCGTGGCCCATGTCATTGAAGATATCGGCATGTTTCAGGCTGCCATCGGCCAGGGCGCGCAGGAAGGTTTCGAGGCGTGGGCGGTCGATTTCACCGGTATGGTGTTCGAAAATACCTTCTATCCCACCCGGGCCGAGCCGGATGGCGATGGTGTGAAAGTTGCCGATATTGAGCACCAATCGTCGTTCGCGTGCCGCGCAGGTTGGGTCAAAGCCAGCGCCAAGGATGGCGGCCGGGGCGGTATCCATCACCAGTAGTGGGCAGGGCAGGGCGCTGGCATCCTGGGCGACAGAACGCAGGCGGGTAAGGCTGGCGGGGATGTCTGCGGCGTGATAGGCGAAGGCGGATAGCGAGTTTTTGGCGCGAATGCGGTCGTCCAGGTAATCAAAACGGAACTGGCGGTCCGAGACGCCGGGCGGGGCGTCGCCGTGGTCGAAGACGGCCACGCAGACAGCCGCCAGATCAGCCAGCGAGACCTGGAAGCGGGCGAAGGTTTCAGCCAGCAGGGGAAAGTTGAAATCGCGTAATTCCAGGCGCTGCACGGTGGGGGGCAGGTTGTGGGCTTCTTCTTCCGGGATGATGTGGATGCCCATACGTTCGACTTTTTCGAGCTCGTCGTTAAAGGTGCGGGCAGCGGAGGGCGTGGCATAGACCGGCAGGCCTGCGCGCACGTGATCTTCGGCGGCCCAGGCGCATGGACCACCGCCCATGATGCCACCGGTCAACAGGATGGGTTGGCGCCGGGCAGTGGCGGCCTGGATTTGCTTGCGGATGATCATGGTGGGAGAGGGCAAGACCAGCTTGAAGCCGTTTTCTACGTCCAATGAGGAATCGTACAGGAAGATATCCTGGGTGCCTGTGCCAATGTCGACGGTGAGTATTTTCATGGAAATAGGGGCTATTGAGGAAAGATGTGGATCTGCGATTAAAAGTATACCAGAATGTGCCGAATAATCACTCCGGGCAATCTGATTATCAGCAGTTGTTCAGGAATTATCTTTGTGGGGCATTGATAGATCGCTGGGGGAATAGCAATGTAATGCCAGGCCTCGTGAAACAGAAGATGATGAGTGAATTGCGGCGGATGTTTTTTCATGAAAAGACTCCATCCGCTGATTTGGATGGAGTCTTTTAGGGTTGGGTTGGTTGGAATTAGTCTTCCAAATTCTCAGGAAGCCAGCAGCACAAGACCAGCTCGCGGGCGGCTTTGACCTCGTCCATGCGACCGAAGGGGGTGTCGTGTGGGGCGGTCTTGATGATGTCTGGATTGGTGTGGGCTTCGTTGGCGATGGAGACGAGGGCATCCACGAAGGCATCGAGGGTCTGCTTGTTTTCGGTCTCGGTCGGCTCGATCATGAGGGCTTCGTGCACGATGAGCGGGAAGTAGTTTGTGGGCGGGTGGAACTTGTAGTCCATCAGACGCTTGGAGATATCCAGGGCGCGGATGTCGGTGCCTTCAAAACGGCCTTCCATGACAAACTCGTGCATGCAGATGCGGTCGAAGGGTACTTTGTAGTAGGTCTTGAGGCGCGCCATCAGGTAATTGGCGTTGAGCACGGCGTACTGGGAGACATCCTTGAGACCCTGGGGACCATGCATGGCGATGTAGGTGTAAGAACGCACGATCGCGCCAAAGTGCCCGTGGAAGGCTTTCATGCGGCCGATGGTCTGTTTGGGGGTGATGTAGCCATAGAGAGGCGGGGTGTCTTCTTCGGCTTCTTCGACGATGCCGATCAGGGGCGAGGGCAGGAATTCCGCCAGGCGTTCGCTGACGCCGACCGGGCCGGAGCCTGGGCCGCCGCCGCCATGTGGAACGGCAAAGGTCTTGTGCAGGTTGAAGTGCATCACATCGAAGCCCAGGTCGCCGGGGCGCACGATGCCAAGCAGGGCGTTGAGGTTGGCGCCATCGCCGTACATCAGGCCGCCGCAGTCACGCACCAAGCGGACGACTTCGACGATGTTTTGATCGAAGAGACCGAGGGTGTTGGGGTTGGTGAGCATCATGCCGACGACGGTGTCGTCACAGGCGGCTTTGAGGGCTACCAGGTCCACGTTGCCATGGGCGTCGGAGGGGATGGTGACGACTTCCATGCCGAGCATGCCGGCCGAGGCGGGGTTGGTGCCGTGGGCGGCATCGGGGATGAGCATTTTTATGCGTTTGGCGTCGCCGCGGGCCTTATGGTAGGCGCGCATCATCAGCACGCCGCAGAATTCACCGTGGGCGCCGGCTGCCGGCTGCAGGGTGACTTCATTGAAACCGCTGATTTCCTTGAGCCATTCCTGCATCTCGAACAGCAAGGCCAGGTTGCCCTGGACGGTCTCAATGGGCTGCAGCGGGTGGCTGAAAACGAAGCCAGGCAGGCGGCAGGTATCTTCATTGATCTTGGGGTTGTATTTCATGGTGCAGGAGCCGAGCGGGTAGAAACCTTCATCGACGCTGTAGTTGTAGCGTGAGAGGTGCATGTAGTGGCGCACCACGTCTACTTCGGCCAGTTCGGGCAGCGGCAGTTCAGCGCGCAGCAGGGAGGCATCTGGCAGGGCGTAGGCTGGCACGTCCGAGGTGGGGAAGGTTACGCCGGTACGGCCGGGTGAGGACAGTTCAAAAATGGTTGGCTCACGCATGGGCCACCTCCGATAGGACTTCCACCAGCATGTCGATTTCTTCCTTGGTGTTCATCTCGGTGACGGCGATGAGCATGTGGTCCTTGAGGGTGGGGTAATCGTTGCCGAGATCGTAACCACCCAGGATGCCGTGTTCGAGCAGGTGGGCGTTGACTTCTTCGACCGGGCGACCCACACACAGGGCGAATTCATGGAAGAACGGTTGGGCAAAGCACAGGCCCATGCCGGGGATTTTGCTCAGTTCGGCGGCGGCGTAGTGGGCTTTTTGGTAGCACAGGTTGGCCACTTGCTGCAGGCCGGTCTTGCCAACCACCGAGAGATAGACAGCGGAGCCAAGCGCCATGAGGCCCTGGTTGGAGCAGATGTTGGAGGTGGCCTTCTCACGCTTGATATGCTGCTCACGGGCGGTGAGGGTCAGCACGTAGGACTTTTCGCCACGAGAATCGACGGTTTCGCCGACCAGGCGGCCGGCCATCTTGTGGACGTATTTCTTGAGGGTGGTGAAGAAGCCCAGTGATGGGCCGCCAAACCAGAGCGGCAGGCCGAGCGGCTGGCCTTCGCCAACGACGATATCGGCACCCATTTCGCCGGGGGTCTTGAGCATGGCCAGGGCGGTGGGGTTAGCCACGACACAGACCAGCGCACCCTGGGCATGGGCGGCCTGGATGAACTTGGTGTAATCAAAGACGCGCCCGAAGAAATCGGGGTACTGGACGATGGCCAGGCAGGTATCCTGGTCAACCAGGGGCAGCAGGGCATCGGGAGAGGCTTGCAGGTCGGCGCTGGCGTCATCACCGGCGACGTTGATTTCCATACCCTGCGTGTAGGTGCGTACGGTTTCACGGTACTGCGGGTGAACGGCTGGCGAGAGCACCACTTTGCGGCGTTTGCCACGGAAATTGGCGAAGGCCATGTTGACCGATTCGGCTGTGGCGGTGGCGCCATCATAGTGGGAGGCATTGGAGAGTTCCATGCCGGTCAGGGCGGTCATCAGTGATTGGTATTCAAAGATGGCTTGCAGGGTGCCTTGCGAGATTTCGGGCTGGTAAGGGGTGTAGGCGGTGTAGAACTCACCGCGGCGCAGGACATGATCGACCACCGAGGGGATGTAGTGGTTGTACATGCCAGCGCCCAGGAAGGAAACCAATTGGCGAGCGGTTTCGTTGCTGGAGGCCATGGCATCCAACAGCGAGGCAGCTTCCATTTCGGTCAGCGCCTGGGGCAGGTCGAGCTTGGGGAAGCGGTACTTGGCAGGGATGGAGTCAAAGAGCCCGTCGAGGCTTTTTACGCCGATCGTCTCCAGCATCGCGTCCCGCTCCTTGGGAGAGTGCGGGATGTATGTCATGGTTGTCGGCCCGGGTTAGTGGGCTCTTCCGGCGCAGTCCGCTTCGTAGGTGGGGGCATCCATCAGGCCGGAGCCATCGGCACCGGTGACCTGGATCATCCAACCAGCGCCAAAGGGATCGCTGTTGAGGGTTTCAGAGGCAGAGGACAGGTCGGCGTTAATGGCTACGACCTGGCCAGCAACGGGCGAATAGATTTCGGCGGCAGCCTTGACAGATTCTACTGAGGCAATGGCGGTGCCGACTTCGACTGTGTCGCCGGCGGCGACCAGGATTTCGACGAAGACGATATCGGAGAGCTGGCCCTGGGCGAAATCGGTCAGGCCGGCTTTGCCGGTGGTGGGGTCAAACCATTCATCACTTTTGGTATATTTGAGGTGTGCGGGGGTATTCATTATGTACTGCTCCTTTGGACTTTGGGTTTGTTGCTAAGCGCAAAAAAAGGCGCACGAATTTAATCGCACGCCCTCTGTCCGTAACCTGAGAGATTCGCCGCGGGTGAGTTTGACTCACCCGGCAGGCTTGCCCCGTCGGTGTCCCTTGCGGGACTTTCCAGAGTATTGCGGAACAGGGTCCTTTTGCCTGAGAGTTTCGTCCGGACGCGCCCGTCTCGGATTTGCACCTTCGGCGCCCACGCAAAAATGGAACCGCGCGAGTCTCTTCCCTGTAACCGTTAAATTATAGTGTTATTCTATTGCCTTGGGTAGGGCAAGTCAAGTGAAAAATGTCAGGTTAATATCACCTGTATGACATATTTAGCGGACAGTGTCTGCGAAAAATAGAGACGCCCCGTTTGGGGCGTCTCATGGTTGGTTGCTAAGGGGTACTTTACTCGTGATCGAGCAGCCCGCGGACCCAGCTACCAATCCACAGGTATTGGAAGTCGCGTCCCTGCGAGGTTTGAACACCGGCGATGATCCCGTAAATGGGGGCGAGTGCCATGCCGATCAGCAGCAGTGGGGTCAGCAGGCAGGCGAAGGGCAGCAAGATCAGCCCGACGACCAGCAGGCTGAGGAAGCCAACCACGCCCCACATGACACCGATGCCGTACCAGACAACCAGCTGGAAAAGGAAGGACTGCATGGCATGGTAAGCGACATATTTTGAGCGATTGGCGAACATCAGGTAGATGATCAGGGCCACGACCGGGCCGAGGATGCCGGTGAACAGGTTGACGAGCACACTCAGGTGGGCAAGCATGGCCCAAGTGCGTTCTTCGCCCTGGCTGAGCGGGGCGGGGATGGGGTGGGATTGCACGGTTTCAGTTGTCATTATGACCTCATTTTGAAGGATGGTGGAGTATTATTTCACTTGTAGTGATCTTCACAATCTGTTTACGAGGTTTGGGTGTGTGGGGTTGCAAAAAAACAGGCAAGAAAATAAAAAAGCTCCGCGTAAAGGATACGCGGAGCCTGGGTGGTTTAGGCTGTGAAGCTTAAGCCCAACCCTGGTTTTTGCAAAAATCGGTGATGAGAGGGATGACCACAGTCTGGCCCTGGTAAGCCTGGTAGGCCAGGTAGAGGGCGTAAAACCAGACTAAAATACCGACACAAAAACCTGAAGTGACCACTGCGATAACGCCAAGAATAAGTGCCTGGGCATTGTGAGACTTGATGTATGGACGATTCTTTTTATCTTCCATTAACATCAATATGACGGGAACGAGCGGTGAGAAAACATAGGCGAGGGCAGCCCAAAGTTTGTCATCACTGGTTACTTCTGCATTAAAGTCAGACATAGATTCTTCCTCCGGGGAATGTGATAAACCGATTGTACAACGAAATCAGACAAAAATCAACCAGATTATTATCGGGTAAAATAGTTTTATGACGATTCGTATTGTTTTTATGGGTTCTCCTGATTTTGCCGTGCCTGCACTGCGGGCGCTTGCGGCGCATTACTTCGTTTGTGGGGTTGTCACTCAACCAGACCGGCCCTCGGGGCGGGGGATGACTCTCAGCCCGCCGCCGGTGAAGGTGGCGGCGCTTGAGCTGGGGTTGCCGGTGTTCCAACCCGAAAAGCTGCGCACGCCTGAGGCCGTCCAACCGTTGATCGATTGGGCGCCTGACCTGATTGTGGTGGCGGCTTTTGGGCAGATTTTGCGTGCCAACGTGCTGGATTTGCCGCGTTATGGCTGTGTCAATATCCATGCCTCGCTGCTGCCGCGTCATCGCGGGGCGGCACCGATCCAGGCGGCCATTTTGGCTGGGGATGCTGAGACGGGTGTAACGATTATGAAGATGGATGTGGGGTTGGATACCGGCCCGATGATCCGCCGGCGCTCCATCCCGATTGAGAAGCAGGATACGGGCGGCAGCCTGTTTGAGAAGCTTTCGCGCCTGGGTGGCGAGCTGCTGTTGGAGACTCTGCCCCCTTACCTGGCGGGGGAGATTCAACCAGAGCCACAGCCGGTGGAGGGCGTTTCGTATTTTGGGATGATTAAGAAGGAAGATGGTCTGTTGGCTTTTACGTCCACTGCGCAGGAATTGGAGCGACGTGTTCGCGCCTTTTCGCCCTGGCCGGGTACGTCCATGCCCTGGAACGGTGGTCCATTGAAAATTCAGCGGGCACATGTGGTGGATGGCCGGGCCGGAGTCGGTGAGCGGTTGGTGGTGGATGGGTTACCGGCGGTGGGCTGTGCTGCGGGCCTGCTGGTGTTGGATGAGCTACAGCCTGCCGGCAAAAAGCCGATGTTGGGCAAGGCCTTTTTGTCGGGTTACAGTAAGGATTGGTAAACGGCTAACGGCCGCGATCGACCACTTTTCGACCATAACGGGCCTGCAGGCTATCCAGGGCTTCCTGGAGCTTGCGGGCCTTTTCGTTTTCCTGTCCCCATAATTCCATCTGGCGAATGGGTGGACCCAGGTTGGTGAGACCCACGCCGATCAGCCGGACCGGGCGGCCTTTTTCGCGGATCTTGTGCAGCAGCTCACGGGCGGTGTGGAAGATCTCTTCGTCCAGGTTGGTGGGGCTGGGGAGGGTGGCCTGGCGGGTGAGGGTGGTGAAATCGGGCCAGCGTAATTTGAGTTTGATGGTGGTTCCGGCCAGGTTTTCGCTTCGCAGGCTGTGGCCCACGGAGGCGGAGAGCTCGCGCAGGGTATCTTCCAACAGGTGATCATCGCTGACATCGCGGGCGAAGGTGGTTTCCTGGCTGACCGATTTGGCGGCATGTTCGGTAACCACCGGGCGGTCATCCTGGCCGAGGGCGTGGCGGGCCAGATCACGGCCATTTTCACCAAATAGGCCTGCCAGGGTGTTTTCGCCCAGGGCGGCCAGCTCACCGATGTGGTGGATACCCAGTTCGGCCAGGCGTTTTTCGGTTTTTGGACCCACGCCCCACAGCATGGATACCGGCAGCCTGGAAAGGAACTGGGCTTCGGTACCTGGTGGCACGATGGTCAGCCCGCAAGGGTAGCCGGGCAGTCCAAAGCTATCCGCGGCGCGTTTGGTTTTTTTGCCGGTTTCGGTGGCGATCTTGGCGACCAGCTTATTGGAGGCAACCCCCACCGAGCAAGGCAGCCCCAATTCGTTGATGACCTGGCGCTGCAGATTTTCGGCGGTTTGGTGAGCGGGTGAGCGGATGTCGCTGATATCGACAAAGGCCTCGTCGATTGAGATCTGCTCCACCAACGGGGCCAGGTTGTTGAGCCGGTCCATCACCTGCGCGGATTTCTCGGAATACCGGCCCCGCCCGGATGAAACGATCAGCAGGCTGGGGCAGAGGCGCAGGGCCTGGCTCATGGGCATGGCGGAGTGTACACCCATGGCGCGGGCGGCATACGAGCAGGATGCCACCACGCCGCGTTCTTCCGGGCGACCGCCAACGGCAAAAGCTTTGCCGCGCAGGGTCGGGTCGCGCAGTTCTTCGACCGCGCAGAAAAAGGCGTCCAGGTCGAGGTGCAGGATGGTTCGAGGCATGTGGTTGTTGTGAAGGGAGTAGGGTGGCGTCAGGCTGGGCCAAACATCATGATAATACTGCCCAGGCGCAGCGTGTCGCCGACCTTGAGTTGGGCTTGCTGATTTTTCACCAGGTGCCCGTTGAGGTAGGTGCCATATTCGCTGCCCAGATCCAGCAGGGTGTAGCCGTACTCGTCGGCCAGGATTTCGGCGTGGGCGGGTGCGATGCGTACATCCACCAGGCAGATTTCGTTATCGGGGTCGCTGCCGATCCGACAGGGAAAGACCGGGATGACGATGGTTGTGCCACTTTGTGGGCCGCGCTTGACAAAGAGAGCCGGCATTTGGCGTGGGGCGGGGGCTTCTCGCCGGGTGGTAATCATGCGCTTTGAGCGCACATATTGCACCGTGACGACGATGGCTCCGATAAAAAGGACCAGCGCAAGTAAAATGCCAAGCGGTACAAGCAACCAGCTCCAGGTATTGGTTGGGCTGGCAGGCTCGGGGGTGAGCTGAGGGGCGGCGGTGGAGCTGGTTTGGGGATCGGTATTTACGGCTTGCGGGGTGATGGCAATGGCAGCGGGGGCGGCTGCACCGGCGATGCGGATAACCAGACTGCTAGTGCCCTGGCTGACGCCATTCATGGGTACGGCCATGCCATCTGTGCCGGCGATGATCAGGCGGGCTTCTTCCAGCTTGATGCTTGATTGGCAGCTGGCGATGGTGGAAAAGTGAATCTCGGAGATGCCACCGGTGGCCTGGATGGGCTTGGTGCTGGCGAAGATGGCCTCCACCTGGCCCGGAGTTTGCGGAACAGCCATGTAATTTATTTCAGAGAACAGGCTGACGGGCACCTCGGGTTGCATGCAGGCCGGGTCGAAGCGCAGTTTGTAAGTGAAGCCCTGGATGGAACGCGTGGTGTTGGTTTTTAGGGTGATGGTAATGGGTTCGCCGACTGTGTAAGAATCCTGGCTGGTTTCAATCCAGATCGTTTCGGCTGCCTGGGCGCGTGCCACGGGCAGCGCGAGGAAGGCGATCAGTAGAGCCAGGATGAGGGCGGTCAGACGTTTCACAGGATATTCCAGGGAATGAGGGGGCGAAGTTCAGGGAGTAATGGTAACAGTGGCCGGTTGGAAGACGATATCAAAGAGCGGGCCGCCAGAGGAGGCCTTAACCAGGCAGCTGAGGGTGAGTGTACCGGGCGAAGTGGCTTTAATATCAAATTTAAACACTTTACCGCCTGCGCTGGCTTTTTGGCTGACCGACGCAATGGCGAAAATGAACTTGCCATCGGCCGGGCCGTTGATGGCTGCCAGGGCATCGGCGCCGAAGATATCGGCATTGGCCAGGCCAGTGATTTCGACCAGGTTGGCATCATAACCGCAGTTAAACTCGGCGCTGGTCAGGCCTTCGCCGGGCAGGTTCTGCAGGGTGATGGCCTGGTTGATGGACGTTCCGACCTGGATGGAAGCAGGCAGTACGCCGCTATCTGTTGACTGCATGGCGGCATATGGGCCAGTGATCGCTGGCTGCGGGGCCTGGGTGGCTTGGGGCTGGCTGGCCTGGCAGGCGGGTAAGACCAATAAAAGAAAAAGAGCTGCGAGAGTGAGACGAAGATGAATTTTCACAGGGTATGTTTTCTGGGTATGGTGATGGGGTACAGCGCAGGCAGGGGCATGTATGAATGAAGGTATCAAAAGCTATTCACACCCTGGCAGGGCGGAAACTCTGCCAGGGTGTGGTTCCATGCTGGTAAAAGATTAGGGTGCGACAGCCCAGGTCTGAATTGTCTTGCCCCAGTTGGGAGCCAGTATTTGCAGATCCAAGACGTTGATGATGTGGTCGTTGTTCAGATCGGCGGCCGTTGGGGTGGTCAGGTTATAGTTGGTCCCGATGGTGGAGACGTCCAGGGCTTCAACCGAGCCGTTGTGGTTGATATCGCCAGCGTTGAGGGTAATGGTGGCCATGCCCTGGGTACCGCCGGTGGTGAGGGTGATGGAGGTATTTTGGGCATCCAGGTAGCCGGAAGAACTGGCTACGATTTTATAGGTGCCGGCAGCCGCAGTCAGGCTGAAGGTATAAGCACCAGCAGCAGAAGCGGTGGCGGAAGTTACCGGGGTGGTGCCGGAGTAGAGTGTGACGGTGACTGGCTTGGTGGCTGAGGTGACTGTACCGCTGACGGTGCCATTGGTGCTGGCAGCAGCGACCGTGATGGTGGCCGGGGTGAAGGTGATGCTAAAGAGGGAGCTGCCATCCTTTGATGCGCGTACGGTGCAGGAGAAGGAGAAGGAACCGGCGGTCAGGCCCTTCATATCCAACTTGAAGACGGTGCCAGCGGTGGTGGCTTTGCCGGTGACGCCAGCAATGGCGAAGACAAAGGTGCCTGAGGCTGGGCCATTGAGAACGGTAACGGCGTCAGAGCCAAACATGTTGGTTTTGACAATGTTGGACACTTCCACGATGGTTGCGTTATAGGTGCAGGAAAACTCGGCGCTGGTAAGACCTTCAACCGGTAGGTTTTGCAGGTCGATGGCGTAGGTGGCCGTGGACCCAACACCGACATTGGTGGTGGTGAGGGACATCACCATGCTGTCGACGTGGATGGTGGCGATCGGGCCGGTGCTTTGCGACGGGGTGGCTGCCATTACGCTGGCCGGGCTGGCGGCGAGTGAAACCAGCAGAGATAAGATGCCAACAAGACGGAAAAGATTGGTGTGTTTCATGTTTTTCTCCTTTGAAAATAACATACCCAACAACATTGTAATTCGCTGGACTAGACAAAACGTTGCGATCTGGTTGCTCCTGCATTACAATATGCTTGCAGGCGTGGATAGGCCTCTTGTCGTGGGCCGGAAATATTGTTATACCTGATTATATTGTAAAATTTGTTATTAATAGTTGGTTTCATTGCGAAATAGTGTGTTTTTTGCAATTAAATGTATTCGTGTAACGCAAAAACAGTATATAATAATGTAGACAAATGGGTGTAATGTATTTGTAATGGTTGGCAGGAACTTAGAATAAATCGCCATCGTCCATCCTATAACAGATGGCGATCTGTACCAAATAGAGGAGAATGATTATGAAACTTTCGTTGAAAAAGAGCAATGCGTTTATTTCGGTTTTGTTGGTCATGGTGATGATGTTTGGCTTTATGCCAGCCACCAGCCAACCTGTCATGGCCACTAGCACCTGCGACTGGGCCCAATTTGTCGCGGATGTGACAGTGCCGGACGGAACATACTTCAGCGCGGGCGCTTCATTTAATAAAACCTGGCGCTTGAAGAATATCGGTACCTGTACCTGGACTTCGGGCTATAGCCTGGTATTTGTGGATGGCTCCCAGATGGGCGCGCCAGCATCTGTCGCTCTGACTGCCAACGTGGCTCCTGGTGGCACGGTTGACCTGACCGCCGCCATGACTGCTCCCAGCGCCGCCGGCACCTACCGTGGCAATTGGAAGCTGAAGAACGCCAGCGCTGTGCAATTTGGCATCGGTGCGGGCGCAACCAGCCCATTCTGGGTCGAAATCAAGATCGCTGGCAGTGGTGGCACCGGTTATGACTTCGCCGCCAACGGCGCATCTGCGATCTGGTCGAGCGCGACTGGCATCCTGTCCTTCCCTGGCGCCGACGGGGATGCGAATGGTTTTGCCAAAAAGTTGGACGCCCCGGTATTGGAGAATGGCTCCACCGGCTCGGCTGGCTTGCTGACCGTCCCGCAGAATGCTTACTACGGCTATATCCAGGGTATTTACCCCGCTTATACCGTGCAGAGTGGCGATCGCTTCCAGTCGATTGTCAACTGCGAATACAACGCCACTTCCTGCTATGTCAACTTCCGATTGAATTACCAGATCGGCAGCGGGGCTGTGCAGACCCTGTGGAGCTTTAATGAGGCCTACGAAGGCGCTTATTACAGCCCGAATATTGACCTGTCCTTCCTGGCTGGTCAGAGTGTCAAGTTCATCCTGTATGTTGGCGCCGCTGGTTATGGCACCGGTGACCGCGCTGTATGGAGCGGACCGCGTATTGTTGGCAGTGGCAGTGTTTCGCCGACTGTCACCCCTGGTGGCCCGACCGTCACCCCAAGCCCAACCGCCAGCAGCAGCTCTTGCGATCGTGTCACTTTCATTGAAGACGTGAACGTGCCAGATGGGACTGTATTTGCACCCAATACCACCTTCACCAAGACCTGGCGTGTCAAGAACGTGGGTACCTGCACCTGGACCAACAGCTACTCCCTGGTCTATGTGAGCGGCAATCAGATGGGTGGAACCTCACCGATCAACCTGGCTTCGACTGTGCCCCCGAACACGTCCTTCAACATTTCTGTCAACCTGACCGCACCTTCTGCAGCTGGGTCTTACCGTGGCTACTGGCAGTTCAAGAATGGCACCGGTCAACTCTTTGGCATTGGTGCCGCGGCTGACAAACCCTGGTGGGTGGATATTGTGGTAAGCGGCAACGCTGCTGCCACCAATACCCCAAACTCCAGCCTGGTGACACCCACCCCAAGCACGCCCGCCCCGCCTCCTTCGGGCACGATCGTGTTTGACTTTACCACCAACCCGGGCACAGCCGCCGAGTGGAAGAATGGATCTGGTACTGTCCTGACTTTTGGTGGCACGACTGGTGACATTGGTTATGCCAACAAGGTTACGACCGTCCAGCTTGAAGATGGTGTGACATACACCGACCCGTCGCTGGTAATGGTGCCTGAGAACCTGGCCACAGATGGTTACGTCCAGGGTCTCTACACCACCGCTTACACCGTGGTATCTGGTGATCACTTCAAGGCACGCATTGGCTGCCAGTCGGGCTTCCCGAGCTGCACTGTCAAGTATTGGGTGCTGTTCAAGGTAGGCGATACGATTTACACCGTCCTTGACCGGACCGAGGCTGTTGAAAGCCCTGGTATGACCCCTGTCATTGATGCCGCATTGACTGCCCTGATTGGCAAGACCGGCAACTTCATCATCGCGGTTGGCGCCAACGGTGCCCCGACCGATGACCATGCGCCCTGGATCCACCCGCGCATCGAACGCTAAACTGTTTGTGGGTGGCCTTAAGCCCCCGTTATAAAAAACGACCTTCCAGAAGATCCCGCGTTGAGCGGAGTTGACTGGAAGGTCGTTTCTATATTAACCTGCCGGGCGCTGGTTTAGTCTGTGACCGCCTGGCGGGCGCAACCGGGCCCATTGCGGGTGCGGTGGTCTGGCTTATGACGGATGTTCTTTAGACCGTTGCGACGGTTACGCCAGGCGGTAATCAGTGAACGGCTGTCATCGGCCGAGAGGACCAGGGCGGTGCCAACCAGGGCGCTGGCCCAGGCGAAGCGCCGGTCTGAGGGCGGCAGATCTCGTTGGCGCAGGAAGTAGATGCAAGCGCCATCGCGGTAATAGCGCGTGCCATGGTATAGGACATATTCAATATCGTCATCAGAAAGACCGCGATGGGCGGAGCGAGAAGCGGAATGGGATGTGTGCTGGAACATGGTTGCTCTCCTTTTGAATGATTTGAATTGATGTTAGGATTATGCAGCTTGTTCACCCATCCCAACCTCAGATAATCTGATATATTCTTAAAGAGCTATATGTCCTGGCCAGTGGAGGTGATGATGATTCGCGAGGTTCGTGTTTTGTTGGTGGAAGATGATTTTTATGCGCGCAGCTGGATGGAAATGCTGCTGCGGCGTGATTGGCGCACCAAGGTGGTGGGTGAAGCGGACCAGGTGCGCGGACTGGCGTTGCTGCTGCAGGAACTGCGCGCAGGCCAGACCAGGGTCGACCTGGCGTTGATTGATACCGACATCCTGGCAGCGGGTGGGCGCTTGCCGGAAATGTTGGAGATGGTTGCCAGGCAGCTGCCGCAAGCGCGGGTTTTGCTGAGCGGGGTGCGCCCCAACCCGGGGGTGGCGCAGGCCCCTGGTGTGGGTCAATTCGGCGGGTACGTGCTGAAGGACGAGATCCGATATGCACTGGCCTGGGCGGTCTCGCTGGTGGTTGAAGGCCATTTTGTGTTGACGCCAGGAGTGCGCGATTTGTTTGGCCCTGGCAACCCGCTGCCGGCCGGTTCGCTGGTGCTGGATGGGCGCAACCCAGTGGCTAATTTTAGCAAGCGTGATGCCGACGCGGCCCGCCTGGCATTTATGTTTAGCATGGAGCGCCGTGACCTTGCGGATGAACTGGAGATCAGCGAGGAATATTCGTACGGCCTGGTCAGCTCGCTGTATGAGAAGATGGGCTTGAACGATATATTGAAGGGCGAAGCCAGCCCCGAGCAGTATTTTGGCAGTCACCCGGCTGTGCAGGCGCACATCCGCGAGACGCTTGAGAGCTTGCGTGGTAAAGAGCCGGGAGGGATGGCACACAAGATAAAGGACAAAGAGACCCTGGCATTTCACCTGCTGACTCTGCCGGAAATTGAGGAGGCCGGGAGTAGATTATCAGCTTGAAGTTGAAAACTGCCGTGCTATAATTAATTAAATCCTGTGACTTTTAAAAAATTATAGCCGACCCACCACCTTGCACTCATTGCGCTATGGAAGGCTACCATGAGGGAATCTGCCGGGCGCGTTGTCACCCCTGGGAGGGACACGCCTGGTTAATCGATATCCGGATTTCATTATGCAATGCCAAAGGGAGCCTGAATTATGAAGAATCGTGCAGGGCAGGGTGGCAGGTTTGCCATGATAGGTTTTGTTTTGTTGATTGTGATCCTGGTGGGCAGTATATCGGGGTGCGGTGCGCCGACCGTCACGGCAACAGAGCCGCCTCACGTAATCCCGGAGACAATCACTCCGACTGACACGCCTGTTGACACACCGGAGGTCACGCCGACCAAAACTCCGCAGGCCATTGCAACTACTGCAGCGGATGCCAGGTGTGATTTCCTCGACGGTGTTTGGACATGCACCCTGGCGAATGAGCGCACGGTGGTTTTTACAGGTGTACCGGATAAAGTAGAAGTATGGTTGATTGCATTCAGTGAAACCCAGTTGAAAGATTATCCCGCGGCACCCCTGGAAGGCTTTGTTTGCTTGCTTTCGATGCCTGCAAACATTGTCTTTATTCGCGATGGCGTACTGGTCACCAATTTTGACACTGCGGTGCAGATGAGCTTCTCTTATGCCCAACCTGAAATTGACTCGCTCACTGCCAGTGTTTGCAACGGGAAATATACCGAAAGTGACTTTACGCCAGTATACCTGGCATTTGACAGTGCTGGCAACCCGACCGCCTGGGAAAAATTCTCGTTGGCAGGTGGTGAGGTGAATGTGGATACCAAGACAGCCACCCTGTCGTTTACCCTGTGGGGCGACCAGCCAATTGGCTGGGGGGTGCCCAAGTAAGGATTAAATTAAAAACGGGATCCGTAGAAATTTACGGGTCCCGTTTTTTTTTATTGGTCCAGTTCCTGGAGCGCGGCTGCCACGGCTTGAAGGCCGAGCTGGCTGTTAATTTCGGAAAATTCTCGCCTGGCGGCTTGCAAGGCTGTGCGGGCTTTGCCTGTTTTGGCTTGAGAGGATAGATGGCGCGCGAAGGCCAGCCCGGCGCGGCCACGCTCGTAGGCGCAGCCGGTCTCTGGCAGGATCTCGAATGCGCGTTCAAAGCTATCACGGGCTTGCTGTGGACTGCCCTGCTGCGAGAGTATTTCGGCCCGCAGCCAGGTGAAATGAGCGAGGAAGGGCGTGATGGGTTGGCGGATGATATGCGGCTCGAGGATTGCGAGCAGGTCGGCGGCCTGGGGGGTGAGCCCCAGCCCGAGTTGGGATTCTGCCAGGCAGAGGCCAACGGAAATTTCGAGGAAGTAAAAGTTTTTGCGTCCGGAGTGGATAAAGGCTTTTTCGAACTGCTCGCAGGCCTGCTGGTATTGTCCCTGCTGGAGCAGGATATCGCCCTGGTTGTAGTAGCCGATGATGGCACCGCGCCGGTCGTGTTTTTCTTCGCAATTTTGGGTGGCATTGCGGTAGTTTTCGAGGGCCTTATCGAATTGGTTTTGGTAGAAATAAACGATGCCCAGTTCGCCGGTGACATAAGCCAGGCCGGTCAGGTCATCCAGATCGGCATAGATTGCGCGGGCCTGCTCCAGGTCGCTGATGGCCAGGGCGGGGTCGTTGAGCTTGCGATGGATGATGCCGCGGCCATGCAGGGCCCGGGCCTGCCAGATATCCTGCCCAGGCTGCCCCAGGACTTGCAAGGCCTGGTTGATATTTTCCATGGCGGCAGGCAGTTTGCCCTGGTTGCTGAGAGAATCAGCCAATTCCACCAACAGGTGGGTGTGCAGTGATGGGTGCCCGTCCGGGGTGATCAACTGCAGGGCGGTCTCGAACGCGGCACTGCTGAGCGGGTATTTCTCTTGCATGAACCAGGCGATGCCGAGGTACTCGTGCAGCCTGGCCTGCTCAATGGGGGTGAGCGTGGGGTCGGTGGATTCGGGATTACCGAGAACAGCCTGGGCCAGGTCAGCCATTAATTCAAATTCATTCCACTTTTTTAGCTGTTCGGCCAGGCCGGTGGAGAACAGGGCGGCATGCGCGCTGGGGGCATCTTGAGCCTGTACAGCATGGATGTGCCATTCGAGGACGTTGCTGAAATCTTCGATGCCTGTCAGCATGGCTGGCGCGCCGAGCGCGCGGTAGTACTGCATAGCCCGGCGGTGAACTTCAATTTGCTGATCGGGGTCCTGGGGGCGGATATTGGCGCGTACGATGGGTTTTAAGCAAAAATTACCGCCCTCGTTGGCCTCCAGCAGGCCCTCTTCGCGCAGCCGTTTGATGGTGGCCGGGCTGGCCTGGGCAACCTGGCACAGGCCAGCGAGCGATGCTTGGCGGTTAAGAACCGTCAGTGCCAGCAGGGCCTTCATCTCGGCCGGGGTGAGGCGCTGACCCAGCGAGGCATGGAAACGGGAGGAGAGGATCTCAAAGCTGCCTTCGAGGAAATCGGGTGGTATAACGCCGCCCCAGTCCTCAACGTAACGGGCAGCCTGGATGAGTGCGAAGGGATGGCCACCCAGGTTGTGAGCCAGGCTCAGTAAGTCCTGGTCGGGCAGGTCTTGCAGACCGTTGGCGCGCAGGCAGGCCAGGGCGGCTTGATCCTTGAGGCCTTGCAGGTGGAGGGCGCGGGTGCCAAAATCGAGCAGGTGTGAGCCACTGTGCAGCAGGGGAACGAATGGGCTGGTGATGATGATGCGGGCGTTATGAGTGCTGGTTTTTAGGCCGTGGAAAAGCAGATCGAGGCCAGGGTCGCTAAAGGTGCTGGCGCCGCGGGTGAGCACGGCTTCGAGATTGTCAAAAACCAGCCAGAAGGGCGGCTGATGGTTCAGGTATTCCACCAGCAGGTCAATTTCGTGGGCTGAGACCTGTCCATCGGGTGAATTGCGGAAGGCCATCAACTCGCGACGCGCTTCGGGGCCGAGGTGTTTTTCCAGGTAGGAGGAGAGGCGGTCGAGCAGCACTCCGATGGAATTGCCGCTGGTCTGCTGGCGTTCAAAGTCATACCAAAAGGCGGGTGGGGTGTCGGTGGGGGCGTAATCCAGCAGGGCGCGGGCGAGGGTGCTTTTCCCGATACCGGGCATGCCGGTGATGATGAGCAGGTTATGGTTTTTGAGATGATCGATGCCAGATGCCAATTCTACGAAGCGGTTGGCCAGGATCAGGCGGCTCTCGCCGGCTTCGAGGGCTGGCATGGAGGCATTCAGGTGACGGTTGGTTGTGCGTGGGTTGCTGACCTTCAGATCATGCGCGGTAGGGAAGTCTGACCGGTCAAACTGCCGGCTGGTGTGGATGGGGTTTTGCAGGTCTTGCAGCAGTGCTTCCACCTCGAGGGCTGAGCTGGGGCGGTCGAGCGGGTCTTTGCTGAGCAGGCGCAGGATCAGGTCGCCCAGGCGCTGGGGCAGGTCGGGGCGATAGAGCTGCGGCGGGGTTGGCTCTTCATATAGATGAAAGGCCAGGATCTGGTAGCTTTCCTTGTGGTCGTAGGGCATCCGGCCGGTGACAAATTCGTAAAGCATGATGCCCAGCGAGTAAAGATCAGATTGAGGGCTGGGGTCGCCACCCTTGATTAATTCAGGGGCGAGGTAGGGCAGGGTACCGAGGAGTGTGCCGGTCTGGGTTACGCGTGTGCCGGTGGGGAGGCGCGCCAGGCCAAAATCCATCAGTTTGATGGTGCCGGTTTCGGTCAGGATGGCATTTTCTGGTTTCAGGTCGCGGTGGATGATGCCTTTCTCATGGGCGTGCGCCAGAGCCAGGCAGATTTGGCGGGCATATTCGATGCCCTGTTCGAGGGTGGGGGCTTCGATGTGATTGAGTGTTTTGCCATCGACCAGTTCCATGACCATGTAGGGCTGGTCATCGGTTTCGGTGGTGTCATAGACGTTGACGACGTTGGGGTGATTGAGCTGCGCCACGGCCTGGGCTTCGAGCAGCAGGCGTGCCCGCGCAGCCGGATCGGACCCGGTGCTGGAGATCATCTTGATGGCGACGAAGCGCCTCAGACGCAAGTCGAAGCCGCGGTAGACGGTCCCCATCCCGCCCTGCCCCAATTCGGCATCGATTCTGTAACGATTTGCGAGCAGTGTGCCAATTTTCATATTGACCTGTTAATTGGGATTGGCCGGGCTGAGCTGTAATGTTTGCAGTGAATATAGATATATTAACATGTTTGGCGATTTTTGGTATGCGATGGGGGATGGAAAATGAACAGCAGGCCCCGGGCGGATGGAGTGCCCGGGGCCTGCTGTTGGTGTTATGGAAAAGAAAAGCGTGTTAGAAATAGATATCCGGTTCGTCTTCGCCGACGTGCGGTTCAGAGATCATTGGGTGGGCCCAGATGCCGTAATCATTCATCATGGCGGCGACCTGGTAGGGGCGCGGCAGGGCTTTGAATTTTTGATCTTGCATGAATTCTACGATGACCTGGTGGGTGGGTCGTACGGTTTTGAAGCTTTTTTGGACGCCGCTAAGGAAGTAGCGGGCACTTTCGGCGGAGATTTTGAAGCGGGTGGCAATATAATCGATCGGTCTGGCTTTGGGCATAAGTGGCTCTCTTTCGGTAGCGTAATCTTACTACAAGTTGGGCATGTTTTGGGGCGAGGGCTGGTTGGGAAAAAGAAAAGCCCCGGTTTTTGGCCGGGACTTTGTGTAGGTTGGGTTATTTTATGGTCGTGCCTGTCCTTTGCCAGCCCAGGTTGGGCGTACGCCGGCGCTGCCGGTGTTGGCCAGGGCGGCCTGGTATTGGCTGGTGTTCATATACTGCGGGGCATAGGTTCCGCCGGCCTGGCTGGCGAGGGTGTTGGAGAAGGCGCGCAGGTGGTTGTAGGAGCCATTTAGCAGATTGGTGTAGGCCTGCAGGATATCGGCGCTATCGCTTTGGGTGGAGCGGGTTTGCAGATCGAGGATATCGATCTCTTCAATGGCGCCGCCTACCTTGAGTGCAGCAGCGAGGGAGGATTTACCCTGGACCATCAGGCTGTTATACAGGTCCTGCAGCTTGGGGTCGGTGAAGACGCCGGCGGATTTGACCGGGCTGACCAGGTTGTAGCGATTGAGCAGGAGGGCCAGCTCGTCCATGTGTTTTTGTTCGGCGGCGGCGATGTTCTGGAAGATGGGCAGCTTCCAGGTGCTGTAGAGGCCGGTGTAGACATCGCGGGCCAGTTTCT
>CAIVSQ010000203.1 GCA_903908605.1 uncultured Anaerolineae bacterium | reverse complement strand
GTCTGGCATCGCAGGCATACTGACCGGGCGAAAAAACACACGTGCAGGGCACCCACTGCTGCTAGCCCGTGCGATCTGAAATTCAAAGGGATTCAGTGCAAAGAGCAGATCGCCACACCCGCATAACCCAAGAGCGCGGGTTCGCGCATCGTCCCAGTTCTATCGGGAATGACAGTAGCTGCTGATGACATTTGCCCACCTCGCCGGCGTGGCGGTTGGCTGGCCGGGAAATTATCCCGCAATCGGCCCGATCCAACCCGGTGGGAACCAACCCCAACCCCGCCCTATAGGAACGATGCGCAAGTTAACAGAATTATTAAATGGTTATTTAAGTGATATTATCAATCAATTCTTAATCAGGATAATGGACCGCAAACAACCATGCCCATTCACTACACCATCCAATCTGATCTCGACCTGTTGCTGTATATTTTCACGGGTCCGTGCACGGCCAATGAATATTTTGCCATGTACCACACTGTGTACCAGGATGCGCGCCGACATCACGGCATGAAGGTCCTGGTCGATACGACCAATGCGACCCTGGATATGGATACGGACAGCCTGATGGTCGCCACTTCTATTGTTAAGGAAAACAAGGAAGGCAAGTTTCCGCCTGACCATGTTGCAATTTTAACGCGTGGGTCCAGTTATAAATACCTGGCAGATACGTTGATTTTGCTGGCAAAAGGTGTTGATATGCACCTGGATGTATTTAACAATGTCTACGATGCCATTCGCTGGCTCGATTTATCTGAAAAAGAAAATGAAACCGTGTTGTTTTGGATGGCCAGCCAGCAAGTGGCAGGCTAAGAAGAGCTCTTATTTCCCCATTTGAGAACCAGGCTGTGACCATCTTACAAAATTCCACCCTGGCCGGGTGACCACACCCTGCACAGGCATGCCCGCAGTTCTACAGCCAATATTCCATTAAAACCAACAGGCCTGCACCGGTCAAACACCAGCGCAGGCCTGTTTTTATTTAACTATGCCAGTTGAAAACGGGCCACAATTTTCTTCAGATTGGCGGCCATATCGGCCAGTGCTTGCGCGCTGGCGGTGACCGACTCGACCTGGCTGCTCATTTCCTCGGCCGAGGCGCTGACCTGCTCAATCGAGGCGCTGCTCTGTTCGCTAATGCTGGCTATCGTTTCGATCGCCTTGGTGACTTCGCGTGCGCCAGCGGCCATCTCTTCGGTTGAAGCGGTGTTTTCTTCAATCACAGCCGAAACGGATTCGACCGCGGTGACCAGCTCGCTGGAGGCTGAGCGCATCTGCACCACGCCGGCAGTCGCCAGCTCAGACTGTTTGTAGACGGCCTCGGCCATCTTGAGAATATCGGTCAGCGCATCCCCGGCGGAGTTGGCCAGCTTGACACCGGTTTCCACTTCATTTGCGCCATCCTGCATGGCGGTGACCGCTTCCATGACGGTTTTTTGAATCTGCTTAATCAGCCCGCCAATCTCCTTGGTGGCCACGCTCGAGCGCTCGGCCAGCTTGCGGACCTCATCGGCCACCACCGCAAAACCTTTGCCGTGTTCACCGGCGCGGGCTGCTTCAATGGCAGCATTGAGGGCCAGTAAATTGGTCTGCGAGGCAATGTCATCAATGGTCTCGATGATCACGCCGATTTGATCGGAACGACTGCCCATCTCCTGCACCTTTTGGGCAGAAAGACCGACCTTGGCCTTAATGTTTTGCATACCGCGGATAGTCTCTTCGACTGTTTTACTGCCGGCCCTGGCCGCCCGGGCCGCTTCGCCCGAATCGCGGGTGACCGATTCGGCATTGCCAGCCACCTTGTGAATGCTGTCGTTCATGCGCGTGGTGACAGTGGATGCCTTGGTAATGCCGGCCGCCTGTTCCTGGGCGCCCTCTGCCACACCGGTGATGGCCCGGCCCATCTGCTCAACCGAGTGGGCCGTCTGGGTGACACTGCTCGTCTGCTGGGTGATGCCCTTGGCCACTTCCTGGACGGTGGTGGCGATTTGAGTGGTGGCCTGCCCGGCCTGCCCGGCTGCAGCCGCCAGCTGCGCCGAGGCTGCCGCCAGGTCAAAGGCATTCGAAGCCACCTGCCCAACCGCCTCACGCAGACCGGCGATCATTTTCACAAAGGCCACACCCACCTCGTCCTTGGCAGACTTGGGGGTCACCACCACGGTCAAATCATTTTTTGCCACCCGGGTGGCCACATCGCCGAGTGACTGCATGTACAGGATCACGCCGTCAAAGGCCTTGCCAATCGCGCCAATTTCATCTTTGCGCAGGCGGACCGAATCTTTGGTGTGCTCATCCAGCTCGCGCAGCAGCTCACCCTTGGAGACCGAATCAGCGATTTTCACCAACACTTCGAGCGGTTTGCTGAGCGAATCGCTGATGACGAAGCCCAACACCAGGGCGGTCAAAAAACCGCCGATCGAGAAGATCACCAGCACCCAGACCGAGTCTGCGAAGGTCTTGTCGGCCTCAGCCTTCAGCTGATCTGCAAGCTCAAGGTTGAGTGCCAGCATGCTCTCGGCCGACGCGGCAGCGGTCTTGCGGGCATCAGAGGCGCGCCCGCCCGTGCCCAGGCTGGCTATTGCCTTGTCGACTTCACCGCTTTTTTGCCATGCCAGAATTTCTTTTACGGCAGACTTGTATTCGGCCCAGCTCTTATCAAAGATCGCCAGTTCTTCCTTTTCTGTATCCATCAGGTCAGTGGCGGAGTATTTTTTTACAAGCTCGTCAACCGCATCCATTTGCTTCTGGATGGTTGCAAGTGTGTCTGTTTCCTGGCTGGTGATCAGCAGCGCTTTATATACATCCCCGCGGATGGTGTACAGACCCTGGTTGATGCCCTGCAGATGAGTAATGGGCAGCAGGCTGTCTGCATACATCCTGACGATATTGGCGTTGATATTGTTCATGTTGGCATAGCCCACATAGGCAATTAACAGCGATATGATCGCCACAACCACAAAACCAGTCACCAACTTGATTCTTGTGCGAAGATTGTTCAACAATTTCATTCTTTACTCTCCATTGTCTATTGAAACACCTTGGAATACACACTTACAAACCCCAAAAAGGTTAATCATCACCCAGAATACCAGCAACGGTGAGGAATGCTGGCTTCCCGAGGCCCGCCAGTTGGGGAGTGAGGTTTTTATAACGCTGATGATCTATATTGTTGAACTGCAGGTTGAGGTGTCATTGAGGGCAGCATTGTTTTCCCGGTTACCTGCGTAAAGGATCTGTTTTGTGGCTAATTTCGAACAAATTATATGTGGAGTGGGGATTTCACGCAATCAAATATGGATTAATAATTCGCTAAAGTTTTCAGCCTACAGCGGCGATATCGAAAAATTTATTAACAATCCACTGCCGGCGGGGTGGCGAACTGGCTGATGGCCGGCAACAACGGCTGGCAGGCTATCGTCCGGTTCGCGTTGAAAATACTGTACAAACACACAACCCAACGATGGCTATTTAAATGAAGGCGGGGGTGGTCTGCAAGCTGAATTCAGCTTACTGACTACCCCCGCTTGTTTCCACAGGGCTGACGGATTGGTTTAGCGCACGAGCGTGAGGATGTGACCCCAGCCGGGGTGCATGGCCTCAATGCGCAGGCGCCCAGCCTGGATGGGGTGCGACTCGCCCGGGTTCAACACATCCACTGCGCGGGTAAAGTGCGCCGGCACTGATACTTCCAACGGCACCGCATCGGCCGAGGCGTTGATCGCCACCAGCACGTACTCGTCACCGGACTGGCGGGCAAAGGCCAGCTGCTGGTGGGCAACATGCAGCTGGGTGTACGAGCCGTGCCGCAGGGCGGGCAGGGCCCGGCGGGCGGCAGCCAGGCGGGTGATATCCTGCAGCAGCTGCGGGTGCGCGGTGGACTGGCTGATGGACTGCGGCGCAAAGGCTGGGCGCAGGGCTGAATCATCGTGGGGCGTGCGCTGGCCCTTTAGCCCCCATTCGGATCCATAATAAATGGAAGGAACCCCGGGCATACTGAACAGCAGCAGGTAGAGCGGGTAGAGCTGGCTGGGGTCGGGCAGGGTGCTGGCAATACGGTTGACATCGTGATTATCGACAAAGTTATAGAGCGGCAGCCCATCGTAGATGCCATCCGTGGCGAACTGGCGTTTGAGGGTATAGGCGATTTCAAAATAGTTTTTCTCCAGCAGGCTGGAGTACAGGCCCTTGTAAGCCTCGTAATTGGTGACGGCATGCAGGGTGTGCGGGTTGGCCCACTGGCGGTAATCACCATGCACCACCTCGCCCATCAACCAGAAATCGGGCCGCAGCTGGCTGGTGTACTCACGCAGGGCACGCATAAAGTCAAAATCGAGACAATCGGCCACGTCCAGGCGCAGCCCATCGATGCCAAAATCCTCCACCCACATCCGCACCGCATCAAAGAGATGCGCGCGCACCTGCGGGTTGCGCTGGTTCAGGCGCAGCAAGTCATAATGACCGTTCCAGGGTTGGTAGGTAAACGGGTCGCCGTACGGGCTGCATGCATCAAAGCGCAGGCCATCGAACCAATCCTTGTAGGCCGAATCGGGCCCGTGTTTTAAGACATCCTGAAAAGCCCAGAAATCACGGCCAACGTGGTTGAAAACACCATCCAACACCAAACGGATGCCAGCCTGGTGCAGCTGGGCTGATAGCTGCGCCAGCGTCTGGCGATCCCCCAGGCGGCGGTCGACCTCGTAATAATTGGCGGTGTCATAACCGTGGGCGCTGGATTCAAACAGCGGGCCCAGGTAGAGCGCGTTGACCCCCATGCTGCGCAGGTGCGGGATCCACTCGGCCACCTGGGCCAGGCGCGGTTGGGGCGGACTGGTAAAGTCGTTGCGGGCCGGCGCAGCGCAAGCGCCAAGCGGGTAAATGTGGTAAAAGAAGGCCTCGTGCGCCCAGTGCGGGGTGGAATTCATCGGGTTTCTCCTAAAAGCTACATACCGGTAGGTATACAAAAAACACAAAATAAATGGGCTTTTCAGCCCAATGGGAACTGGCAGTTGCCCTTACGAGAAAATGCCGTGCATAAACTGGTGGACCGTGCTGTTGACCAGTTGGTCGTCAAACTGGCCATAGCCGTTGAGCGCCTGGGTGACATAGGTATTGATCATGCCCAGGAAACTAGCGGCATAGGCACGCTGGCGGCCTTTCATGTTGCCGTGATTAATGGCCGCTGCGCTGAAGAGCGCCTCGAGCAGCTGCTGCTGACGCTCAGCCAGCAAGATCGAGGCCCTGAAGGCGTCGCTATCGACCGGGGCGAACCACATGGAAAGATGAAAGCGGTAGAAACGCGGGTTCTGGCTGGCAAAGCTGAAATAAGCCGCCGTGACCGCCCGCAGAGACATGGTCACATCACCCTGGTAACGGGCGGCCTGTTCAAGCTCCGCAAAAAACGGGTCAAAATTTTCGTTGAGCAGGGTGGTCAGCAGACCGTGCTTGCTGCCAAAATAATGATAGAGGGTCGGCTTGGTAATGCCGGCCGCATCGGCGATCTCTTGCACACCAACGGCATCGTAGCCGCGCGCGGCAAACATAAGCATGGCTTGCTGAAGCAGGTTTTCACGGTTATTCATGGTGACGTCCAGTATACCATTCGGTATACTGGACGTCAAGGGAGGGTACGAACACCGTCGCGATTAAAAACCACCTCTCAGTGCTCGCAGGTTCTTGAGGCCAACACCGTCCTGCCCGCGCGCGAAGCAAGGTTTGGGTAGTGACAGCGGTTTTGGCCGCGCGCGTAAGGAGTTTTTTTCGTGAATATTTTCGTGGGAGAGCGCCACGAAAATATTCACTTGCGGGGAAACCCGGCGTGCTGCGCGGACGCGGGCTCCGGCCCGGTTAAAACCACCTCTCACTTCACGCAAATCCTGCGGCCCACACCGTAGTAGCGGATTTATCCGCTGCTCTTGATCTGCAGCAATCACCCGGAACGCGCGCGAAGTGCGGTTTTGGTTGAACCAGCGGTTTGGCCCGCGCGCGAAGAAATATTTTTTTAGTGTATTTTTCGCGAAAATGCGTCGCGAAAAATACACTTGCGGGATCGCCCGGCCGCTACGCGGCGGGCTGGATTTTGTTGGCGTGGCGATTTCGGGGTTTGAGCGCCGGCGCGGTTAAAAACGCTTCTCAATTCATGCAAGTCCTGCGGACTAAAGCGTAGTAGCGGATTTATCCGCTGCTCTTGATCTGCAGCAATCACTCGGGACGCGCGCGAAGAAATATTTTTTTTGTGTATTTTTCGCGAAAATACGTCGCGAAAAATACACTTGCGGGATCGCCCGGCCGCTGCGCGTCGGGCTGGATTTTGTTGGCATGCCGATTTCTGGGCCTGGTCACCGGCGCGGTTTAAACCGCTTCTCAATTCATGCAAGTCCTGCGGACTAAACCGTAGTAGCGGATTTATCCGCTGTTCTTGCTCTGCAGCAATCACCCCCGGGCTTCACGCCAGGGGAGCAGGACGCTGAAGCAGCTGCCCACACCAGGGGTGCTTTGTACTTGCACCTCGCCGCCGTGCAATTCGGCCAGGGCTTGTACCAGGGGCAGTCCCAGCCCGCTGCCTTCGTAGCCACGCGACAGGCGCGCATCCAGCTGGGTGAGTGGGTCGAACAGGCGCGGCAGATCCTCGGGGCGGATGCCTATGCCGTTATCCTCCACGCTCAGACGCAGCTGGGCGGTCTCGGGCAGGGCGGTGGCGCGGAGGGTGATGGTGCTGTTGGCGGGGGAAAATTTGATGGCATTATCCAGCAGGTGGTTGAGCATCTGGCGGATGCGTTTCTCATCCAACACGCACTGAATATCTTCCGGTTCCATCACCAGGTCGAGCCGCTGCTGTTTGGCATCGGCCCGGGCACGCATGGCTTGCAGGCTGGCTTTGCAATTATATAGAACGGAACAGGGTGCCAGCTCAAATATGGCTTTGCCAAATTTGAGCTGGTTATAATCAATCACGTTGTTCACCAGCTGCAGCAAACGCTGACCACTCTTTTCAATATTTTCCAGGGCTTTTAGATGCCTGGGACCCAGGCTGCCATCGGTATTGAACATCAGCGCTTGTGAAAGGCCCAGGATGCCAGTCAGGGGCGTGCGCATTTCATGGCTCATGGCCGCCAGGAATTGGTCTCGGGATAGGATGGCTTTTTCGAGGGCCAGGTTGGCGGTGCTGAGCTCAGCGGTGCGCTGCTCGACGCGCTGCTCCAACAGATCGTGGGCGGCTTGCAGGGCCTGCTCGGCCCGCTGGCGGTCGGTGATGTCGCGCGCGGCGGCAAAGACGCCGACCACGGCTCCGTGCGCATCGCGGTAGACGGCCGCGTTGTACAGCACCGAAAGCGTCTGCCCGCTGCGGTGACGCAGTTCAAGCGGGTAATCGACCACCTGGCCATCGCGGAAGACCTGCTGGTAACCGGCCCGCGCCAGATCCGGCTCGCTGAAGTAACTCGAGAAATCGGTGCCGATCAGCTCGGCGCGCGTGCAACCGGTGGCCCGTTCGGTGGCGTGGTTGACATCGGTAATGCGCCCATCCGGGCCAATCGTCACCAGCGGGTCCAGGCTGACTTCGATCAGACTGCGGTTGTATTCAGCGGCACTGCGCAAGGCCTGCTCGGCAGGGTCACTGGAGTCCGTGGCCACCAGGCAGATCCCCGCCGGCGACTTGCTGGTGGGGATATAGTTGATTTCAAATGGCTGCCGATGTTCATCCGAGCCAGCCAGGCGCAAGGAGATGCCAGGCTGCCCGCCGGCCAGCGCTTGTTGCAGGACCCTCCGGGCGTTATCACGCTGGTCTGGCTGGGGGATATACTCCAGGAAATTGTGGCCAGGTTCGATGTGAACGCCAAATAACTGGAACATGTCCTCAGCATGGCTGCGGTTATAAGCGGAATAACAACCCTCAGTATCCAAATAAAACATGCCCAAGGGAGAGGCATCCAGCAATTGTTGCAAAATTTGAGTCGACTCTGACATTAATATATAACCTCACACATGCCAGCTCCCGCAGGAGAAATCAAAATAATGAGTTTATAAGACATAAAAAGAGATGGAACTCATTCACGATTTTTTTGAAAAGGAATCAGCTAATTAATTTTACATCAAATCCCCAGCGCACGTCCAACGAAAAAGAGAAATGGGTGCATACCGGACCGCATGAGATGACCTTAACCGGTATACGCATCTAGAACCCATCGTTGCGCTCTCCGGCTGCCGCTACGCGGGAGGGCAGCAATTTGAAGCGAGTTTTGCTTTTGTACCAGTTTGCGAATACGCGCCTCGTAGTTCCCCGCAGTTTTAAGTGTGAAGAGTATAATAGTACGACGCTACGCGACCAAACCGGAAGTAAAAACCGGTAACCAGGGTTACTACAGTAAAAGTCGTTGAAGGTCACTCCGTCCTAAAAAAACGGGCAGCGACACGCAGCCAATCCCCCAGCATGATTGGAACAAACATGAAAGCATTTGCCAATCGGATATTCACACCATTCAACTCGCGGGAAGAGGAGGATAACCGTTTCACGCGCCTGCTGCTGGCTGAAATGTTGGCCTTCTTGCTGATGTGCCTGATTGGCATGGTGGGGATTGCACTCGAGGGCCGAAAAATTAATTTGAATGGCCAGATTATAGGTCTGATTATAGCCAGCCTCCTGGTCAACCTGTACATGTTAAAACGCGGGTGGGTACGCCTGGCTGGCAACTGGTTCCTGGCAAGCACCTTCCTGTCGGTAACATTGGCCATCCTCAAGCTAGGCGGCATCCTGGCACCTGTGACCGGCATGTACACCTTCCTGGTGATCAGCAGCGGGTTATTATTCGGCCGGCGCGGTGTACCTATCAATGTAAGCGCCAGTTCGCTGGCGATCCTGTCCATTTATTATGCACAATCAACCGGTTGGCTGCCCCCGGCTGAGATTGAACCCACGCTGCTATCCTGGTTTACCTACACGCTAACCATCACGATCACCGGTGTGCTTACGCAGTATGCCTTCCATTACACCCGCGATACACTGGCGAAGGCTAATGATGCCCTGCGACTGAGCCAGGCCATCATTCAGAGCGCGCCAGTGGGCATCCTGATCTACCTGGCGGATGGGCGCTGCATCTCCGCCAACCCGGCTGCCAGCCAGATTTTGGGCCGGTCGATCGAACGCCTGTTACAGGATGACTTTCATCACCTATCCAGCTGGCGCGATTCAGGCATCTATGCCAGCGCACAACATGCGCTCGAAAGCGGCCAACCCAGTGAGCCGGGGCATGCCGAATTCAACGCGCTCTCGGGTTACCACCTCTGGCTGAAATATGTCTTCGCACCGTTCAGCCGGGCCGGGGTCACACACCTGCTGATGATTTTTGAAGATGAGTCCAAGCAGCACACCGCCGAAGCTACCCTGCGCGAAAGCGAGCAAATGCTGCGGGCTGTGATCAACTCACCGACCAGCTATGTGATTCGCACCAGCATCCACGGCAATTTCACCTTTTGGAATGATCGTTACATGCAAGACTACGGTTGGTTGCACCCCGAGGGGCTGGAGGGCGAAAACCCGCTGGTCACCATCGCCGAGCACCACCACGAGCGCACCCGCCAGGTGGTGGCCAAATGCATGGCCCAACCGGGGCAAGTCTTCCAGGTAGACCTGGATAAAATTCGAGTCAATCAGGAAATCCGCGCCACACTGTGGGATTTCGTCTGCCTGCCCGATCAACACGGTCAACCGGCAGAGATGCAGTGCTGTCAACGACAATTAGAAATGGACTTGGCGACAATTAGAAATGCCCATTTGGGTGGCACCCCTAAAAGGGGGTGGTGTGGCCGGTTATTGCTGGGCCAAAGCTAACGGATCGGGGGAGTGTTCTTGAATGCGCTGGGC
>CAIVSQ010000202.1 GCA_903908605.1 uncultured Anaerolineae bacterium | reverse complement strand
CACGTCATGTTTGATGGTTTTGGCGCAGGCACTTATTATGATGTGATGGCTGTTTCGATGGGGTAATGGCTTGCGTAAGAAAAATTAAGAAAAATAATAAAAAGAGTTGGGCGGTTTTGAGCCCAACTCTTTTTATATGTTATTCCACTGTGACGCTTTTTGCCAGGTTGCGAGGCTGATCAACATCCAGCCCACGAATGGTGGCGATATGATAAGCCAGCAACTGCAGCGGGATGACCGTGATCACCGGCGATAACATCCACGGGCAATCTGGCACCCAAATCGTATGGTCAGCCATTTCCTCAATCAGTTTATCTCCATCGGTTGCGAGCGCAATAACCCTGCCCTGGCGTGCCTTGGCCTGCTGAATCTGGCTGATCATTTTTTCATGCCAGGGATCGTTAGGGGCGATGCAGACCACCGGCATGTTTTCATCAATCAGGGCGATTGGTCCGTGCTTCATTTCCCCGGCGGGGTAACCCTCGGCATGGACATAGGAAATCTCTTTTAGCTTCAATGCGCCTTCATAAGCAATGGGCATGTTGATTCCCCGTCCGAGGTAAAGGCAGTCGCGGATATCCTTGAGCGAATGGGCGATTTTTTCGATCGCCGCCTCGCGCATCAGGGTTCGGCTGACCAGGTCCGGGATCAGGCGTAAGTCTGCCACCAGTTGGCGGCGGGTTTTAGGGTCAATAGTCTCACGTAAATCAGCCAACAAAACTGCCAGCATATATTGGTCCACCAGGGGCGCTGTAAACGCCTTGGTGGAGGCAACCCCGATCTCGGGACCGCTTTGCATGGCTATGCTGCCGTCAGCAACCCGCATGGCCTGAGAGCCTACTGCGTTGACAATGCTCCAGATCAGAGCCCCTTTTTTGCGGCCTTCCTCCATCGCCGCCAACGTATCTGCGGTTTCTCCGGACTGCGATATTGCCAGAACAACCGTATGTTCGTCAATAATTGGGTCGTTGTAGCGGAATTCAGAACCGATGACCACTTCCACCGGGATACGCGCGATTTTTTCGATCAGGATTTTGCCCACCATGCCGGCATAGGCAGCCGTACCACAGGCAGTGATGTAGATTTTATGAATGTTTTTGGCTTGCTCAGCGCTCAGGTTGAGGTCTGGCAGGCGGATTTTTCCTTTTTCAAAGTCAGCACGTCCGGCCAGGGTATCGGTTAATGCGCGCACCTGTTCATGGATTTCCTTCTGCATAAAGTGGCGATATTCACCTTTTTCTGCAGCAACGGGGTCGAATGAGACGGTGTGAATGACTGGTGTAATTTCCTTCCCCGCCAGGGTTTCCACCCGGACGGAATCTTTGGTCAGGATGGCCATCTGGCGTGATTCTAGAAAAATCACCCGGCGGGTATGTTCCAGGATGGCAGGGATATCAGAAGCAATAAAATTTTCTCCTTCGCCCAGGCCGATGACCACGCCACCGGCATTGCCAATGCGCGCGCATACAATTTTGTCTGGTTCTTCGGTGCTGATTAAAACGACGCCATGAGCCCCTTCAATTCGTTGAAAGGTTTTACGAGCCGACTCGACCAGGTTGAGACCACCGGCCTGGTATCGTTCCACCAAGTGGACGATTGTCTCGGTATCGGTATCGGAATGAAATAAAGTTCCTTCAGCGCTCAACTCATCTTTGAGCTCGAGAAAATTTTCGACGATGCCATTGTGGACCACCACCACCCGCTCCATGTTGCCAATGTGGGGGTGGGCATTTCGTTCCGATGGCGCGCCATGGGTTGCCCAGCGGGTATGGCCGATGCCCGGGGCCCCTTTGGCAGGTTGTTGCATAACCAGGGTTTCCAGGTTGGATAATTTTCCGGCTGCCCGGCGGATTTCGATTTTGCCCTTATCAATCAGGGCGATACCGGCAGAATCATACCCGCGGTATTCCAAACGCTTCAATCCATTCAAAATGATCGGTGTCGCGTCACGCGCTCCGATGTAAGCTACTATGCCGCACATAAGGGATTTCCTCCAAAAAAGGTCGAATTATTGTCAAACAACCATGCTTTAAATCACTCTCGCCAAAATTTGGTGAGTAAATGATCTGGCAGTTTGACTTGATGGTTGCCATGCCGGTCTTTTTGCCTGCCGGATTACTCCTGCAGTGTTGGTCCAAACCGGCTTGTCCTGGAGGGAAAAGATGAACGGGAGTGGCACTCCCGGAGGGCTTCCGCTGAGCTTTCGATTTTCCCCCGGTTTTCCCGGGGTAGCCCCATCCTGCGATGGGGAACCCTCATCCTCGTCACCCTGTTTGATTGACAGGGCCTGGCGCTATCTTTCCCATAACTAATGGTTCCGTTTCACCTCCGTACAGATGTGGTTAATGGGATTATACACTATCGCGAAATCCTGATTTTGAGTTTTCGGGATTCCGGAATGAACTGGCAAAATTCCGGAATTCGAAAACTGGTTTACTCAGTTGATGATGGGAAATGGGATCGAAGGAAAATTACCGAACCAAGGGCATTGAGCTGATGATCAGGAATGCATACAGGGTTG
>CAIVSQ010000201.1 GCA_903908605.1 uncultured Anaerolineae bacterium | reverse complement strand
CATCGTCACCGTCCCCACCCCGGTGGATGACTACAAACGCCCCGACCTCACCCCCCTGCTCAAAGCGTCGGCCACCGTCGGCCAGGTCCTCAAACCCGGCGACCTGGTCATCTACGAATCCACCGTCTACCCCGGTTGCACCGAAGAAGACTGCGCCCCCGTCCTCGAACAAGTCTCGGGGTTGCGCTACTACACCACGAACGGCCCCACCACCCCCGCACCGGAGCACGACACCCGTAGGGTACGCAATGCGTACCCTACAGAAGCCGACGGCCCACTGGCCACTGACCACTTCTTCCTCGGCTACTCCCCGGAGCGCATCAACCCCGGCGACCACGACCACCGCCTCACCACCATCACCAAGGTCACCAGCGGCTCCACCCCCGAAATCGCCGTCATCGTCGACACCCTCTACCGCCAGATCATCACCGCCGGCACCCACCCGGCCAGCAGCATCCGCGTCGCCGAGGCCGCCAAGGTCATCGAGAACACCCAGCGCGACCTCAACATCGCCCTCATGAACGAACTGGCCCTGATCTTCGGCCGGCTCGGCATCGACACCCTCGAGGTCCTGGAGGCCGCCGGCAGCAAATGGAACTTCCTGCCCTTCCGCCCCGGCCTGGTCGGCGGGCACTGCATCGGTGTCGACCCCTACTACCTCACCCACAAGGCCGTCGCCACCGGCTACCACCCGGAAGTCATCCTCGCCGGCCGGCGTATCAACGACCGCATGGGCGCCCATGTGGCTGAGACGGTGGTCAAGCGCATGCTCCAGAGCGGCATCGGCGTCTGCAACAGCCGTGTCCTCCTCCTCGGCCTAGCCTTCAAGGAAAACTGCCCCGACCTGCGCAACACCCGCGTCGTCGACATCATCGCCGCCCTGCGCGAATACAACATCACCGTCGACGTCTATGACCCCTGGATTGACCGCGCCGAGGCCCAGCACGAATATGGGCTCCACTGTCTGGTGGCGCTGCCGGGGTCTGATCACCCCCCCCTCCTGGCGGGGGAGGGGCTGGGGGAGCGGGGGGCAGCGACCGGCCCCTACGACGCCCTCATCCTCGCCGTCGCCCACCGCGAGTTCAGCGAAATGGGCCCCGCCGCCCTGCGCACCTTGGGCAAGGCCAAGTGCGTCATCTATGACGTCAAGGGCGTGCTGCCCGCCGACCAGGTGGACGGCCGGCTGTGACCCCCTGGACGGCCCGCTGAAGACCAGACCGGGCTTTTGATTGCCATATGCCCGAGATAAGCCGCTTTCTCGGTCTCCTTGGAGGAATGCCATCTTTCTGCATACCACACGGGTACAACCACGCCCAGGCTATCGGCTCTATCTGGAATTCAACAACGGCGTAGCGGGCGAGGTATCCCCTGCTTGACGAATAGTGGGGTAAGGTCTTCGCCCCACTCAGGGACGCGTACCTGTTTCTCACGGCGCACCAGAATGATGATCTGGATACCGTGGTGTGGGCCAATGGTGCCGATCGAGCTCCGGAATTGTTGCTCCAACTTCTGCAACCCAAACTAGTCAAGCAGATTAACTCGTAGTCAAGCCCGTTCTTCCGGAATCAGACTCGTGACATGCGACTATCCATTGATCAAATCTAGGCAATTATTTGAAATCAGGCGATAGCTCCTGCGACACGAGCGAGCCCAAGCAGCTAGCAAACAATGTCATACGACAGTCGGCGCAACTTCACAAACTCCTCAAGCTGATTGCTTCCGTGGGGTAAGTCCATGTCTCTGCATTGAAAGAGTGGATAGTTGAACAATAAAACTAATCGTTTCGAAAATTTAACCTTCGATGATTTTCGCAAATTAGCAACTGACCCGAAATTGTCGCGGCATGAAAAGGTCGGCTTTCCGGACAGCTACCGCGAGGGCAAGGAAGATGACATTTTCCAAGATATTTGCGGAAAACTCACCAATTTATCCCTCCCCGGCAAGAAGGTCCTGGAAATCGGGCCTGGCTGCAGCGAACTGCCGGTGATGCTCGCGCAGCTTTGCGAGAGGAATGGCGGTCAGTTGATCTTTGTCGACAGCGATGAGATGCTGACTTTCCTGCCTCAAGCAGGGCATATAACCAAGTATGCAGGTACCTTCCCCGCAGCGCTAGGAAATGACCTTGGGAATTGGGTTGGCAAGACGGATGCCATCCTCGCCTACAGCGTCATCCAATATATTTTTACTGAAGGCAATCTTTGGAGCTTTGTTGATCATTGTCTCTCCCTACTGGCGGACAGCGGAGAGATTCTGTTTGGTGACGTGCCAAATATCACCATGAGGAAACGGTTCTTTGCCAGTGCAGCAGGCGAGGCAGTGCACCGCGATTACACGGGCAGTGACAAGAAGCCGGAGGTGATTTTTAATCAGCTAGAATCAGGCCAGATGGACGATAGCGTGGTATTGGGTATCTTGGCGAGGGCACGCGCGCAGGGTTTCCACGCTTGGGTCATGCCGCAGGCAAAAACGTTGCCGATGGCCAACCGCCGTGAAGACATACTGATTCGCAAGCCATGAGGGACTGATCGAATGAAAACCAAGCATCTTATTATTGTCGGTGACTCAGCCTTCGCCGAGATTGCACATGAATATTTTGATGCTGATTCGGATTACGAGGTAGTGGGATTCTCGGTAGAGCGCGACTTCCTAAAGCGTAAGGAGTTTCGCGGTTTGCCCGTGGTCGCGTTCGAAGATTTGGAATCGCACTTCGATCCGATCAATCATCATGTGTACGTTGCCACGGTCTATACCCAACTCAACCGCCTACGCAGTCGGCTGGCTTCTGCAGCGAAGGAAAAAGGCTATCAACTGGCTTCGTACATTAGCTCACATTCGTTTGTCTGGCGCAACGTGGAGTTGGGCGAGCATTGCTTTATTTTCGAAGACAACACGGTACAGCCTTTCGTCAAAATCGGCAATAACGTTATATTGTGGAGTGGCAATCATATCGGCCACCACTCGGTGGTTCGCGATAACTGCTTTATCTCCTCTCATGTAGTCATCTCCGGGTTTTGTGATATCGGTGAAAGTACCTTTCTCGGGGTCAATGCGACCCTGGCAAACAACATCACGATTGGCAAAGACAACTGGATTGGCCCTAATACCGCGATCATGAAAAACACCAAGGCAGGTACTCTGTTTAAGACCGAACAACCGGCTCCATCCAATGTATCCGCTCCGCAATTCTTCAAGATCGAGGAATAAGAGATGTTGCAGTGGAAGAAACTGGGTTTGGTTTATGGGCCGGATGGCTCGCTTCCCTGGGCAAAATCACATGCCATGATTCCAACGCCGGTTCGGCTGAACGGCGATGTGATTCGTGTTTTTGTTACTTTTTGCGATGCGATCGGTATTGGTCGACCTGGTTACGTGGATATATCGGCGCACAATCCGCTCCGAGTACTTGGCACTTCGCAGCACCCTCTAATCGAATTGGGAAAGCCCGGAACATTCGACGAGAACGGGCTGTTAACCTGTGCTGTCACGGACCTAGGTGACGGCAGAATGTTCATGTATTACGTCGGCTTCGAACTGGGTACTAAGATACGCTACAGGCTGCTGACGGGACTAGCCATCAGTGAAGACGGAGGCAATACCTTTTCACGCTATTCGCCGACTCCTGTGCTGGAGCGTAGCGCCACGGAAATATATTTCCGTGGCGGCCCCTATTGTTTATACGGGCCGCAACGCTTCCGCCTTTGGTACGTGGCGGGGAGTGAATGGATTGACTTGGATGGTAAGGCGATGACCGTCTATGATATTCGTTATGCCGAGTCTGAAGACGGCATTCACTGGCCTGCTAAGGGCGAGATTCAGATTGCCATCACGGAACCCGATGAGCATGGCTTTGGCCGCCCCTGTGTCATACCCAAGGCTGGTGGGGGCTACCGCATGTTCTATTCAATCCGCCGACGTTCCTTCGGTGCCTATCGGCTAGGGTATGCGGAATCGGTCGATGGTCACGCGTGGAAGCGCATGGATGATCAACTGAACCTCGACGTTACGCCGGGCGCCTATGATTCAGATGCCATCATGTACGCAGCGCCCATCGAGATCGATGGTAGGCTTTACGTGTTCTACAACGGGAATGACTTCGGACGCGATGGATTCGCGGTGGCTGTGCTGGAGGCGGAATGAGCTTGAGCGTTCGCCCCTACGATAGGACTGAGGCCGATGCTTGGGACCATTTCTGTATAGATTCGTTGCAGGCCACGCTGCTCCACACCCGCCTTTTCCTGTCCTACCACGGCGACCGTTTTATCGATCGCTCCTTGGTCATCGAGGACGATGGCAAGTGTGTCGGCTTGTTCCCAGTGGCTTTGGCTCCCGACAATGCTACATGGGTCATGTCGCACCCGGGCGTCACCTACGGCGGCGTGCTGCATCAAGGCAATCTGCGCGGCGAACGCATGGTGCGGGCCATGGCTGAGATCTGTCGCTACTATCGGTCGCAGGGTCATACCAAGCTGACCTACAAGGCCGTACCGAGCTTTTATCACCGTGCGCCTGCCCAGGACGATCTGTACGCACTGTTCAGACTGGGGGCGGTCCGTAGTCGCTGTGACCTTAGCTGCACCATAGACCTGCAGCATCGCCTGCCAGTCAGTGATCGGCGTCGCAGGAGCCAGAAGAGGGCTACCAAGGCCGGGGTCGAGATTGTCGAGGGCAGACAGCACTTGTCAGCACTGTGGTTGGTGCTCACCGAAAACCTGGCGAGCAAGCACGGGGTGGCCCCCGTCCACAGCTTGGAAGAGATTGCGCTGCTCGCCGATAGATTCCCCCACCACATTCGGTGCGTTTGCGCACATCTATCCGGGCAGACGGTGGCAGGGGTACTGCTGTTCATTACACCGACGGCTCATCACGCGCAGTACATTGCATCTGGCGACAAGGGCTATGAAGTCTCCGCGCTGGATTTGGTGTTCGAACATTGCGTCGAGAAGGCGGGCAAGGAAGGACGGCGCTGGTTTGATTTCGGTATGAGCAACGAGAACCAAGGCAGGTTGCTCAATGAGGGTCTGTTCCGCTTCAAGAGCGAGTTTGGTGGCGGTGGTGCCGTACATGAGTTTTATGAGTTGAATCTGAGTAGGGGAGAGTACTATGGCGCTGATTGACTGCAAGCTTATAGATCTCCCAAAAATCGCTGATGCGCGCGGCAATCTGTCCTTCATCGAAGGCGGCAATCACATCCCATTTGACATCAAGCGTGTTTATTACCTTTACGATGTACCGGGGGGATCCGATCGTGGCTCACATGCGCACAAGAGCCTGCACCAGTTCATCGTTGCAATGTCGGGGAGCTTCGATGTGGTACTGGACGATGGAACCGAGAAGAAGCGTTTTCAACTCAACCGCTCTTATTACGGGCTGTATTTATGCCCGATGATGTGGCGCTATCTGGATAACTTTTCCTCCGGAGCAGTATGTATGGTGCTGGCTTCTGCGCACTATGACGAAGGGGATTACATTCGGAGTTACTCAGATTTCATTTCAATGACCAATCAAGCATGAATATCCCATTTCTGGATCTGAAAGCGCCGCATGAGGAACTTAGAACCGGACTACGCGACGCGTTTGATCGAGTACTCGATTCCGGCTGGTATATCCATGGCGAAGAGGTCAAACAGTTTGAGCTTGAATTCGCGGAGTATTGCCAGGTCGAGCACTGCGTTGGGGTGGGCAATGGACTTGAAGCGCTGCACCTGATACTGCGTGCCTATGGCATCGGAGATGGCGACGAAGTGATCGTGCCATCGAATACCTATATCGCTACCTGGCTAGCGGTGAGCTATGCGGGTGCTACACCTGTGCCGGTGGAACCTGATGAGCGTACTTACAACATCGACCCGTTACGTCTTGAATCGGCGATTACACCGCAGACGAAGGCGATTATTGCAGTTCACCTTTACGGACAGCCCGCTGACATGGACGCCATCAATGCGATCGCCAGGAAAAACGATATAAAAGTGATCGAGGATGCTGCACAGGCGCATGGTGCCTATTATAAGGGCCGGCGGGTGGGTAGCCTGGGGGACGCGGCAGGTTTCAGTTTTTATCCCGGCAAGAATCTGGGCGCAATCGGCGACGGCGGTGCAGTAACCACCAACGATGCTGCCTTGGCACAGCGCATCCGGGTGCTGGGCAATTACGGCTCGCTGGTCAAGTACCACAACGAGGTCAAAGGCTACAATTCGCGCCTGGACGAGCTGCAGGCCGCCGTGTTGCGCGCCAAGCTGCCCAAGCTGAACGAGTGGAACGCCCGCCGTCAAGCCATTGCCGCTCAGTATTTAAATCAGTTGGATGCCAACGCCCTGGTGCTGCCCCACGTGCCCGACTGGGCCAATCCGGTGTGGCACTTGTTTGTGGTGCGCAGCCAGCGACGTGATGCCTTGCAAAAACAGCTTGGCAATGCCGGTATTGGCAGCATGATCCACTACCCCATACCTCCACATCTACAACTCGCCTATGGCGAACTGGGCTATGCGGCAGGTGCATTCCCCATAGCCGAGGCCATCCACCGGGAGGTTCTTAGCTTGCCTATGGGGCCGCATCTGGGGGCAGCAAACGCTATGCTAGTGATCGCGGCATGTGCAAAGGATATAACCACTAGCCCATGAAGCAACTTTGGGCCAACATAGCCCACACCAGCGGGGCCAAGATTTATTCCATGCTCATTGGGGTCTTTACCTTGTCCCTGACTGCCCGCCTGCTAGGCCCCGAGGGGCGCGGGCAGGTGGCCGCCATCACCACCTGGGTGGGCATGTTCAGCACCTTTGCCTACCTTAGCCTGGGTCAGGTGGCCCTGCACCGCATGGCCGGCGACCCTGCGCACAAACGTTTTGGCAACCTGCTGGGCACCCTGTTGATGATGACCCTCATCCTGACCCTGCTGGGCTGGTTGGTGGCGTGGGGCCTGTATTGGCATAACCCTCAGGGCCCCTTCAGGGGCCTGCCCGCCACGGCGCTACTGATTGGCTTTGTCACGCTGCCTTTCATGATCTGGGAGCAGTACGGCAGCTCGCTGCTGATGGGCCTGGAGCGCATTCGCACCTACAACCGCTACCAGGTAGCGGGGCGCACCCTGTCGGTGGCGGGCGTGTTTGTGTTGGTGGGTTGGCTGGGGCAAGGCGTGGTTGGAGCGCTTCAAGCGTCTCTGCTGGGGCAAATTGTTGTAGCGCTTGGCGGCATCGGGTTTTTAATCAAATTTGCGCACTGCAAAGGCACTTTTTGCCGCCCCGACAAAGCCGAAACCCGTGCCCTGCTAGCGGGTGGCGTCAAATTGCACCTGAATGCTATTGGTACGTTTCTGTTCACCTCCGCCAACGTGCTGATCTTGAACAACTATCATGGCGCCGAGCAAACGGGTTATTTTCAAATGGCTACCCAGTTGCTGGGCGTGCTGATGATCATTCCGTCGTCGGCCAGCATGGTGATTTATGGCAAGGTTACCCGCCTCGGGCCTAATGGCGCCTGGCCTGACAACAAGCGCCTGCTGATCCAGATCACCCTAGGCATGATGGTCCTGAGCGCCGTTGCCGCCATATTGGCCCCCTGGGGCATTACCCTGCTGGCTGGCGAAAATTTTCGCCCCGCCGTAGAACCGTTTCAATGGATGTTGCTGGGGTTAATCGGCATGACGTTTTCAACCGTGATGGCCCCACAGTGGATAGGTAGAGGCTATTTTTGGCAGGCTTCTGGGCTGACTTTTTTTGTAGGTGCCATTAACTTGGCCGCCAATTTTTGGCTGATTCCGCTGTATGGCATGACGGGTGCAATTTATGCGTTTATAGGGACTTATTTATTTTCGGTATTGGGTAATGGCGCGATGGTGTGGCATTGTCAAGTTATGAGTAAAGAAGCAAGATGAAAATCGCATTAATTGGCGAATTTAGTGGTGTCCATGCTGGTTTAAAAAATGGACTTGAAGAACTAGGTCATCATGTTGATATTTACTCTAATGGCGATGGATTTAAAGAAATAAGAAGCGATAAAATTTTATATCCAGCCCTTGACGGTTATTTGAATAAAATTTATTATTACTTTTTTGGAATAACAAAATTATTTAATTTAATTTCGAAAAACTACGACGTCATCCAGATTGTTAATCCCTATGTGATAAACAGCCCCGGAAACAATTCATTTTATTATAGTTGCGTAATTAAAATTTTAAGTAAAACAAAAGGCATTAAATCACTAGCAGTAGTTGGATGCGAAGCAAATACACAACGTGGGCTGTCGTCTATGGCCCGCTCGCCGTGCCCTGGTTGCTTAAAGGACTACGATTTGCCAGTGTGTCCATTTATTTCAAAAAGCAACACCAAAAAGACACGCTATGTTGAAAACTTCGCAGATCACATTATCCCACTCGGCGGCCCGTCTTACGCCAAATCATATCACCATCATCCTAAATGTCGTGAGATAGTACCATTTGCTATCGATATTCACTTTATTCCGGAAAGAAAAAATAATTTAAATGGAAAAATAAAAATTTTGCATGGCATAAGTCGTTCAGGATTTAAGGGAACTGATGTAATTTTAGAAGCTTTAAATCAAGCACAGCTTGAATACCCAGAACTATTTAAAATCATTATCCCGGAAAAACTGCCATTTAACGATTACTTAAAATTGTTATCTACTGCAAATGTCGTTTTTGATCAATTGTATGGTGATGGTTTAGGGATGAACGCATTGTATTCAATGGGGTCAAGTTGTGTTGTTTTCACTTGTTTCGATCGAATTAAAATTGGAAAATTAGATCTGACCGATGCCCCAGCCATTCAAATTGGAGCAACTGTTGAAGAAATATATCAACAAATTATCAGCTTAAAAACCTGGGCTAAAGAAAACTTTATCACAACAGGTGAAAGATCCCGTCAATTTGTACTTGATCATTATTCCCCCGTCAAAGTTGCACAGCAGGTCATGGATCACTGGACATCCACGCGTGATACCTCATTGCTAGCAACCAAATGACCCTTTTCACCATAAGTCATTTTTGCGACGCCTCTGCCTTCGAGCAGTTGGTGCTCGGCCGTTTGTGCCCGTTTGTGCCCGTTGATGGCCGACGGTTCGGCCAAAGAAATTGACTTGGGGGTTTAATCACGGGTCATGGTGGAGAATTGATCAATTTGCAGTTTTCGGCCTTTATCATAACTCCGGCCAGTTTCCTGGGAGCGCGGGCCTCTGGCCCGCGTGCGGGCGGGACGCCCGCGCTCCCAGGGCTTGCCCCCGGGCGATATTATGATCAAGGCCCAGTTTTCAGACTCGTTCTCCGCCTAGGCGCTGGCGCAGCAAACGCTTGGTTTGTTGCCCCTGCTGTACGGCGCAGCCTGGAAAGTGCTGGACTTGACAGTGGAGTTAGCCCTTAACCTAGCCGCCCCAACAACCAACCCTGTCAAGCAATGGCGCATTCAAGATTTGGGTCACCCACGCCAAGCAGGGTGCGGGGCTGCATACGGTGTTGACAACCGACTGTGCTGTGTAGCGCGGCGTTTGCGCAGCCTACGCCGCCACCTTTGAGCATCGGCACCGGTTTACCCTTGCCCCACGGATGCAAAGCGCAACGCGTTTGCTCGTCTTTACGTTGATGCACAGCAAGGGGCCGGCATCCGCCAAGGCATGGTCAAGGTCAACCGATTCAAAGTGACCAAGTTGCGCACCAATATCACACTCTATTCCATCGTGGTAATCTCCTGATGTGCGGTATCACTGGCTTTATTCACCCCGGGACGAGCAGCGATGATTTGTCATCACGCCTGACAACCATGCTCAAGCCCATCCATCACCGTGGCCCGGACGATGCTGGCACTTGGGTGGACGCAGAGCATGGCATCGCGCTTGGGCACCAGCGGCTTTCCATTCTGGACCTGTCCCCTGCCGGGCATCAACCCATGGCGAGCGCTTGCGCACGCTATGTGATCGTTTTTAACGGCGAGATTTACAACCACCTGGAGCTACGTCTGCAACTGGAGAAAGCCAATCAACTCCCAAGTGGCGGCTGGCAAGGTCACTCTGATACTGAAACCCTTTTGGCTTGCTTTACAGCATGGGGCGTTCAGAAAACCTTGCAAGCATCGGTCGGTATGTTTGCGTTCGCTCTGTGGGACAAGCTAGACCAGACACTTACTTTGGCGCGTGACCGCATCGGCGAAAAGCCGCTGTATTACGGTTGGCAGGGCGCTGCGTTTTTGTTTGGATCGGAACTCAAGGCCCTGCGTGCGAACCCGGCGTTTGCTGGTCAGATAGACTGGCACGCTGCCAGCACTTTTCTGCGACTGAACTACATTCCGGCACCGTCGACCGTGTACCAGAACTTGTTAAAGCTGGTACCCGGCACTGTGCTGACTCTTACGCAAGCCAATATCCGGCAAAAGACCTTGTCTGTACCGGTGCCATATTGGTCGTTGGCCCACGCCGCCGTACACGGCCGAGACCATCCGTTTGCCGGTAGTTTTGAAGACGCTGTGGACGCGCTAGAGTTACTGGTACGCCAGGCAGTGCAATTGCAGTCAGTGGCCGATGTGCCGGTTGGGGCGTTTTTATCAGGCGGCATTGACTCATCCACCGTGGTGGCCATGATGCAAAGCGCCACGACATCCAAAGTCACCACTTTTTCCATCGGCATGCCGGATTCCCGGATGGACGAGTCGCAACACGCCGCCTCCGTGGCCCGCCACCTGGGTACCAACCACGTTGAGCATATCATCCAGCCGCGTGAAGCGCTGGACTTGATCCCGCGTCTGCCGGAAATATGGGACGAGCCGTTTGCCGATAGCTCGCAGATACCCACCTACCTAGTCAGCCGCCTAGCCAAACAGCAAGTGACAGTGGCCCTGTCGGGCGATGGTGGCGATGAATTCTTTTTGGGCTACCCGCAATATGCCTTTTACCAAAAACTCTGGCGTTTTCGTTACTTTGGCAAACTACCATGGCAATCTACTTTTAAATTTCTATCGCCAATTGTTCAAGGAAAGCGCGCTAAGTCCACTATTAGCCGAGCTAATTCGGTTGTGAAAGCATGGCGTCAACCCAGCGCGCAGATGCTTAACCGTTACTGGTGCGACCGCTATCGCAATGAAGCAGTACCGTTGCTAGAGCAACAGGGCGCGTCTATGTTAGATTTCCCCATACTGGATGATGTGGCAACAACCGCAGCGCTGTGGGATGGCGGAACTTATTTGCCTGATGATATTATGGTAAAGGTTGACCGTGCAGCTATGGCAAATAGCTTGGAGACTCGATCGCCATTACTAGATCATCGCATCATCGAATTTGCTTATAGCCTTCCTATCAACTATAAGCTACACAATAATGTAGGAAAAAGAGTATTGCGTGAAGTGCTGTATCGGCATGTGCCAAAAATAATCACGAATAGACCGAAAGCAGGGTTTTCAGTGCCGCTAAGCGATTGGTTGAATAATGAATTAAAGCTATGGGTTGAAGATGAGCTAGAGCGGATACCGAAGAATTCAGAAATTTTCGATAAAATTGCAATAAATCTGCTATGGAAAGAACATAAATTTGGATTAAAAGATAACTCTGAAAAAATATGGGGTTTATTAACTTTGGCTGCTTTTATTCAAAAAAATCAATAACCAAACTTTATCTTGCTATTCGATAACGACAATGACATATTACGCCGTAAAGCAATGAAGATCGCAGTGTACACTTGTATAACCGGGAAATACGACAATTTACCAAATATTGTGGATGCTGAAATCGGTATTGATTATATTTGCTTCACAGACACATTGGATTACTACGCAAAAAATAACACCGATAATATTTGGCAGATGAAAAGCGTGTATTTCAAGGGTAGCGCTACCGACTGTAATCGCGCAATAAAGATTCTTCCTCATTACTTTATTAGCCCAGAATACGATTATACAGTTTACATAGATGGATATATAGATATAGTTGGCTCGGTGAAACAGTTGATTGCGGATAACAAAGATTTAAAAATTGCAACTTACGATCACTCCTTTAGAAAGACATTATTTGAGGAATATGTAGCTTGCGCTCTCAGTGGACATGTTAGCATCGGTCATGCGAAAAAGCAGTTTAAACACATGCTTGATAGCGGCTATATTGAAAATTGCAATTTGCAAGAATGCAGCGTAATTATCCGCAAGCATTTTGACCCTGATGTCACAAACTTTTCGAACATATGGTGGAACCTCTACTTTTTGGGAATAAAACGCGATCAACTTTCTTTCGATTTTTCACTTCAGAGAGCCAAATTAAGTAGGCATAATCTAGGGGAGAGTGACCCAAGGGTTAAAAATCTTATCTTTAAACACAGAATAAACCACGAGAGCACGACAAAAATAACACGAAGGATACTCAGTTTTGTCAATAGGGTTATCTACAAAATTTATCCGGACGTATTTCTAGTTGGCAAGCAGTCATCACGATTTTTGCTGATTTCGGAGGGCATGGTTGCTTTAATGGACCGTGAAAATAATAACTATATTTAGATACAAAATCTCCTACATGTGGAAAAGACATGATATTACCTAATTATCAGCATCTTAAAGTTGTAGATGGTTTGTTATGCCCCCTATAAAAGTTTTGCGAATAGCTATAAAAAAATAATGTTGCTAAGGTAAAATGATGAAAACTCAATACTTGAAAAAAATGACAAAAAAATTAGTAGCAGATCAATTTATTGATTACCTATATCCGATAGTCTATCGCCACAAAAAAATGAAGACGGCACATACTTATCAGGATTTAGTTAAAAACAAAATTGGCCTTGAAATTGGCGGACCAAGCAGTTTTTTTAAATATGTCATGCCCCTATATCCTCTAGTAAAAAAACTCGATGGCGTAAACTTCTCAAAATTAACAGTGTGGGAGGGTGATATCTGTGAAGGCTTTAATTTTCGATTCTATAAAAATCGCGTCGGGTTTCAGTATATAACGGAAGCAGTGGATCTGAGTCAAATAGAATCAGATTGTTATGATTTTGTTTTGTCATGTAATTGCCTTGAGCATATTGCCAATCCTCTTCAAGCACTCTGCGAATGGAAAAGAGTCCTCCTACCTGGCGGTTACATGATCCTGGTTCTGCCAGATAAAATATATAATTTTGACCACAATCGCCCTACAACCACCTTTGAACACCTTTTGGATGATTATAACTCACATATTTTAGAGTCAGATTTGACGCATATAAATGAAATTTTAGCATTGCATGATTTATCCATGGATCCACAGGCGGGCGACATATTCAAGTTCAAGAAAAGATCATTAGAAAACTATTTTAATAGATGCCTGCATCACCATGTTTTTGATATAGCTCTCCTAGAAAAAATGCTTACTTTTTTCCATATTGACCTAGTTTCATCAGATCAGGCATGCGAAAATATTATTGTATCCTGTAAAGTTAATAAATAATTCGATTTTTACCTGTTCTTAAATGTATATTTACTACATTGTCTATTCGTTTCTATTTGGTTTGTTTCTGTTATCAAAGATAGAAACTAGTAATTATTCGTATTTGCTTGGAATGGCTTGGCTCATTCTATTTCTTATGGCTGCGTTTAGGGGAGATGACGTAGATCAAGATTATATCGGCTATATAGAATACTTTGACCTGGTAAAGGTAGCAACATTCGATTACGTTGAATCATCTTTTTTGATGATAGTAAAATTCATACAAATGTATTCAGACGATACGCTTTGGCTATTTATTATTTACTCCGCTTTGGGAATATCAATAAAAATCTGGGTCTTCAATAAAATCACAAAATTCGATTTTGCTTCTGTTATTATTTATTTTTCTAGTTGGTTTTTAGTTTGGGAGATGACGCAAATAAGAATAGCTGTTGCTGGTGGACTGATTCTCTATT
>CAIVSQ010000200.1 GCA_903908605.1 uncultured Anaerolineae bacterium | reverse complement strand
CCGGCCCTGGCACCAGCGCCTCCGAACAGGATGATGCGCTGGCCTGGCTTGAATCACTGGCGCAAAAACAGGGAGCCAACCCCGAAGAACTGATTACCGCAGCGGATGCCCGCAGCGAAACTGCTCCAAGCTGGGTGACTGGCACAGAGCCCGTTTCTCAGCCAGAGGATTGGTCGTGGTTGGAGTCAGCTCCCCAACCCGAGATAGAAACTCCCGCTGAAGATCCGCTCCAAATTCCTGAATTTAATGCACAAGGAGAGGATCTTTCGTGGTTGAGCTCTCTCCCGGGTATTGGTGCTGATAGTACAGCATCAACAATTCCTGTCATGGAAGAAAGTGCTCCAGCGCACGTTGACCCGCAGCCTGCCAAACAGGATTCGTCAAATATGGATGAGACCCGTCCTATGCGCAGGGTAACATTTGCACAAAAACAAGCTGCTGCGCGAATGCAGGCAGGGATGGGCGACTCTTCTGAAACTGATGCCATCATGCCGCAACCCGATTTGACTGAACTTGGCACTGCGGCCGCCGGGTTTGCTGATGCAAATGCCGAAGATCAAGATATTGACTGGCTTGGAGACTTGAGCAAACCTCTCGATGGTTCTGTACAGGTGTCTGCCGAGCCGGCACCTGCTGCCCGGCCATTCCCAATTCCGGCCGAAGCTGAATTGCCCGATACTCCTGATGTTGAGTTAGGTTGGCTGGCGACCCCAAACCGGGTGGACCGGTCTTCAGAGCATACGATTCAACCCGTCATGCCCCTCCAGCAGGAAGATGTCGTGGAGGAATCAGACTGGTTTACTAGTTTGAACCAACCTGGCAACACACAGCCGGCTGAGCCAATGCCCTGGGAACAAGAATCCCAGCCTACCCAGGTCGCGCCGGATCTTAGCCCCATTTTTGTTGGTTCGGATGAAGACGGTGAAGCTGGCGCACTTGATTTGCCCAGCTTGCCTGGTTTCCTCACAGGCGATAGTCCTGCCGGAGAGAATAGCGATTGGTCTATTGGTCCTGATGCCACAGAAACCGGGCAGGACGATGGTTTCGTATTACCCACCACCGTTGAAGTGCCGGAACAAGTGACCCCCACAGTGGTTGCCCCCACTGATTTTGATGATACCGCCGACTGGCTTGCCAGCCTGGAGGAAGGTGCGCCTCCGCATATTGCTTCGCTTCCGTGGCAACCGGCCTCTGAAACGCCCGAACCTGCCAGCCGCATCGATAGTTCGATTGGCGAGAATCCCTTGAATAATGGTGTTGATGACGATGATGCCTGGCTAAGCAGCCTGGATCAGGATGTTACACCTCAAGCTGTTGATCACTTGACCTGGGAACCGGCCTCTATCAATATTGAACCGTTGACACAACCGGTGGCAGCGGCACAACCGATCAGCCAGCCAGAAGACACGCTTGATTGGCTCGAAAGCCTTGGTGATCAGACCAGCCCGGTTCAATTGGATACCACTCCGATTGACAGCCAATCCACTCAGGGTAGCATGCCTTGGGAAGGGGAAGATTTACCCGGCCTGCAGACCGCTGTATCCCAGCCACATGCTCCTGAAGGAGACATCGCCGAATGGCTGCAGCACCTGGATAAAGAGGAAGAGGAACATTTCCCTGACACCCTCGATAAAACCGTTACCTGGTTGTCCCCGGTATCCATTCCAGTTTCGACCCAGGATAGCGAAATCGAAGAACTGCCAGATTGGTTGCGTGATCCAGCTGTTGATGAAGTGCCGGTTGCTGTTGTCAGCCAGCAGCCGCCCGCGCAGCAGGCCAAAATCGTTCCACCTGAACCAGTCATTGTTCCACCGGTTAAACAACCGGAGCCTGTGATTGCTAGTGAACCTGTTGTTGCCAGCGAACCCGTTGAGCGAATGTCCAGCCTGCCTTCACGTGCCGCAGCCTTGGGTAACGACAAGGATTCGCAGGCTTTGCAAAAAGCCCGAGAATTGCTTTCACGTGGTGGCTTGAGTGATGCCATGCTTGAATACACCAGGCTGATCAAGAAGGGGAAATTGTTGGAGGAAGTCATCTATGACCTGCAGGAAGCTGTCTACCAGTATCCAGTGGATGTTATTCTCTGGCAAACTCTGGGGGATGCTTATTTCAGGTCTAACCGTATTCAGGAAGCCCTCGATGCCTATGGTAAAGCGGAAGGTTTGTTGAGGTAAATAAATATAACAAGAGGACGCGACCATGCGACGCGTCCTCTTGTTATGGTAGAATTCTGCCCGGTAAAATTCGATTTTTTTGATGGAGGCTAATTGTGGAACATTCTCTCGTTTTGGTGAAACCCGATGGGGTTCAACGTGGTCTGGTTGGAGAAGTGATTGCCCGCCTTGAACGACGTGGCCTGCGCCTGGTCGGCGCAAAATTTATGCAGGTTAGCAGGGAACTTGCCGAGGAACATTACGGCATTCATAAAGGAAAACCTTTTTATGATGGCCTGATTTCCTATATCATTTCTGCCCCGGTGAT
>CAIVSQ010000199.1 GCA_903908605.1 uncultured Anaerolineae bacterium | reverse complement strand
CGAAATCACCTGATAAAAACCAGAGCGAACCACGATCATCCGTCTCAGCCCAAAAGCACCTGGCAGGAATGTTATTCCCCAGGTTTCGGGATGTAATCACCCTCCACCCACTCCTCGCCGCCCGGACCAACTTCCTTCTTCCAGACCGGCACAATCTCCTTTAATCGATCGATGCCATAACGAGCAGCCTCAAAAACACCAGTGTCACGGTGTGCAGCACTGCAGGCGATTAATACGGTCGGTGTACGCGGGTAAAGTCGGCCTATGCGCTGAACAATCGCGATACCCTGCACCACCGGCCAACGCTCGCGGATTTCATCGGCGACCTGTTTCATCTTGGCCTCGGCCATCGGCTTGTAGGACTCGTATTCCAGGAAAACAGTATCGTGCGCGTCACCACGTGTGGTCACCCCGCGCACCATGCCGGTGAAAATGGCCGCAGCCCCCGTTGCGGTTAGGGTGATGGCATCGACCAGTGCGTTCAAGTCAATTTCATCCTCAGTGATCGAATAAATGGTCGGAAGATCGGGTGTTTGCATGCGTGGGCCATCCATAAGTGGTTTTTATATACAGCCGCCAGAAACCGGCGGAAAAAAGGCGATTTCAGCCCCTGCGGGGATGACAGTCTCATCAAAGCAATATTCATGATTAACCGAGGCCAGGCAGTGGCCCAGGAGACCTTGCAGGGCCGGATATTGACCCGCCAGCAGCAACTTGAGCTGGGCAATGGTTGTGCCTTCCTCCAGCTCCAGTTTGACAGAACGCGCACCAGATTTGTCGCGCAGTGTGGCAAAAAAAAGAATACTGACCGGGTTCATATCAGGCTATCCTTTTCAGCCAGGCGGTTAACTCAGGCAGATGCTCTTCAAAATGATCGCAGGTATTGTCGCTGATAATCTCGGCAAATGGGCGACCCTCCGTCCAGGAGAAATATGCCGGGTCAAACAGGTTTGCCTCAGCGACAGCATCCACCAAGGCCAATACAGCACGGTAGGCAGCTTCTTCGTCATGCCGCACTACTTCCAGGCTGCGGGCACCCCCATCGCTAATGGCCTGAGCGTTCATGGCGTCCATGTCTTCCATCGCGGGCACTTGCTGCCCGGCTGCCAGGGTTTCATACAGTTTCACCACGTTTTCTTCCCAAAAGCCAAGGTGGCCAATCAGATCTTTTAGCGACCACTCTCCATGCAAGATCACCCGCCCGGCCTGATCATCTCTCACCCGAGCCATGGCAGTCTGCAGATCCTGGCGCGAGGCCAGTATCTTTTCCTTCAGTTCCGCTTTATTCATTGAAAATGTCTCCACTTTTACCGCCATGTTTTTCCACCAGGCGGATATTTTGAATTTTCATGGTTTTTTCAGCCGCCTTGGCCATATCATAAATGGTCAGGGCAGCCACACTGACAGCCGTCAATGCTTCCATTTCAACACCAGTTTTGCCAACTGTTTTCGCGGTGGCACTAATGCGCACACCCGGCAGGGTTTCATCCAGGGCCAGGTCCACATCTACCTTGGTCAGCGCAATGGGATGGCAGAGAGGGATGAGTTCAGAGGTTCTCTTGGCCGCCATAATACCTGCCACCTGAGCCAGGGTCAGCACATCCCCCTTTTTAATCATCCCGTCGCGAATCAGCGCCAGGGTCTCGGGCAACATGACAATTTCACCGCGCGCCACCGCCACCCGGCTGCTATCATCCTTCGCTCCCACATCCACCATGCGGGCACGACCTGTTTCATCTACGTGAGTTAATTTTTGGTCAGTCATGCCCAAATTATACCGTTGAATTTGGGCATGACTGACCATCTCGTCGGCTGTCAAAACGACGACTATGCGCAGCATTGTCGGTTTTTGAGATTTCTGCTATGATCGCGTCAACAAACCAAATTTTGGAGGATAACAATGAAACTCATCGCGGTTGATCATATTCAACTGGCCATGCCAACCGGGCAAGAGCAAGCAGCCCGCGCCTTTTACAATGGTGTCCTGGGCATGCAAGAGCTGCCCAAACCTGCAGCATTGGCAGCCCGCGGCGGGGCATGGTTCCAGGCTGGCGAGGTCATCCTGCACCTGGGCGTGGAAATCGATTTCAAGCCAGCCCGCAAAGCCCACCCCGGGCTGCTAGTGGATGACCTGCAAGCCTTCCTTTCGGCTTGCCGTGCCAAAAATCTGGAAACAGATACCAGCCAACCAGCGCTGGATGGCTACCAACGCGCGCATGTTTTTGATCCGTTTGGCAACCGGATTGAGCTTCTGGAAAGGTTGTAGCGAAACATAGCAGTGATATAATCGCGCCCTATGGATTTAAATATTGCCAGCCACCAGGCCAGTGGATACACCTTTACCACCCCCGTCTATGAAGGCCCGCTCGATTTACTGCTAAGGTTGATCGAACATGCCGAATTGGATATCACGGCGGTTTCGCTTGCCATGGTGACAGACCAATACCTGACTCACATCCGCAAGTTGGATAACGCCCGCCCAGATGAAATTTCTGCCTTCCTGGTGATTGCTGCCAAGTTGATCCAGATCAAATCCGAGGCACTGCTGCCCCGTCCCCCGGTGCGCGAAGTTGCAGAAGAAGATCCCGCCGAAAACCTGGCGCGTCAGCTGCGCATTTACAAACGCTTTAAAGAAATCGCCAACTTGTTGGAAGATCGCGAGAAAAAAGGCTTGCGCACCTTCCTGCGCCTGGCGCCGCCGCCCAAGATTGAAGGCCGGCTGGATATGAGCGAAATCACCATGCAAGATCTGTTGGAAGCTGCACGCAGTATTTACATGGCAGGCACTGAAAAACAGTCGCTCGGCACAGTCATCTCGGCCCCACGCGTCACCATTCGTCAAAAAATCGCTTACATTTCCTCCGCCCTCAGCAAGAACAAGAACTCGAGTTTCAGGACTCTGCTCGGTGAGGGCAGTTCCAGGCTCGAGGTCGTGGTGACCTTCCTGGCCTTGCTCGAGCTGGTCAAGCGCTACCGCGTATCAGCGCGCCAGGATGCGCTCTTTGGTGATATTCAAATCGAGCGTTCTGACGACTGGAACCCTGAAGAAGAATTTGAGCTGGAGTTTGAGTAGCTACAGGCAAAACTCAGAATGGCCATTTTTTGTCCCGCCACACGCGTTGCAAGAAACTGGCAACCATAAGCCCCATCACAGCGCCACCCCCATCAAACACAAATATATCAATATAAGACGGATGACGACCGGGAGTGTAAGATTGATGATACTCATCACTGGCAGCGTACAGAAATGCCAGTAACCAGGCCAACCATCGTCCACGCGGGGGAAAATTCATAGCGTACCAATAGGCCACCGCAAGAAGTGCATACCCAATCGTATGCCCCCCTTTTTTTACAAACCAATCCATCAAGCCATAATCCGGCAGGTTATCGGATGAGGTCGAGGAGGCCACAAATATGACAAGCATGATCAAAATAGCAGGAATCCAACGCAAAATCTTAGACATCTCTGGATTTTACCCCAGGTTTTGTGTTAAACTATTGGCTACAAAAGGAGAACTAATTATGTCTGAACAAACCAATGAAACTGTTGTAGAAGTTGAAGAAATCGATCCCGTTTATTACAAACCCAAAAGTTTAAACCTCGTCGCCACCATTTCCGGGATTTTTTCCTGGGTTGTGCTGCTTGGTTTTATCGCATTGATCGCCGGGCAATTCCTCGTGCTGCAGGAACTGGCCCAGGGCCAGGCCCTTACCGAGCTGCTGGCAAATGCACAGGTCAAGAACTGGATCTACACCAATATGCTCCTGCCGCTGTTGAATGGCCTGGCCTTCTTCCTGGTCCTTCAAGGTGTATCCATCGGTCTGAACGTTCTGCTCGAGATCGATTTCAACATGCGCGAATCCCGCAGCTAATCTGGCGGGTCGCAGAAATAAAAATCAAAAGAGGCTGCCCGTGCCCGGGCAGCCTCTTTTGATTTAATCCTAATGGGCTTCATGTGCGGCAGGAAGGTTTGTGCTCTACCCGCCCGCAGCAATACGCAGCAAAAACTCGGGCATCCAGAAATCGCCGATGTTAAAGCCATATTTCAAAACACAGGTCGTCACAAGAATGGCAACCCCCAAGCCAATGTAGGCGTAATCCAAGGGGGCATACTTCAATTCCTTCAACCAGGTTCGCGGAGAAGTACCAAATGCGCGCAGATCCATGGCGTCGATCACTTCTTCACCGGTCACGGTGGATTGCATTGTGACGGGCACCACCAAAGGCGCAAGGCGACGCAGGCGAGCCACTACGCCCCCCTTCAAATTATCCATTTCGTAGCCACGCGCCCGCTGCGAATCGATGGTAATGCTCATATCGCGCGCCAGGGTGGGCAGGAAGCGGAAAGCCAGATCCATGGTGAAAGAAACCTTGTCCGAAGCTCCCAACCTGCGAAAAGCCACCCCATAGATGTTTGGATCCATCGTATATGGAAGCGGGATGGCCAATATGGCCATGCTCAACATACGCGTAACTTGCGTAAGAGCAAAGAACAGCTTCACCATGGTTATCTTGACCGCAAAACCAATTGCGGTCCCCGGTATGAAAAGCGGAATGGTGAAAAGCGGGGCCGAATTATCATTCATCACCGAGGTTGGACCACCGCGCCCAGAGAGGATGCCATTCAATCCGACGATGAAAAAGATCAGTACAAAGATGAAAAGCCATGTGCGCCGCACATCTTTCCACTCAATCCTGGCAAGCAAATACAAACCAACCGTGACAAGAAAGAGAGGAAAGATGATGCGGAAATCCCAGACACCAGGAATCGTGATACCAAGGATCACACATGCAAGAAATATCAGCCTCGAGCGAGGGTCGAGCCTTTGGATAAGGGTGTTTCGGGGCCGATACTTCCAGGAGACAAGCATTAGCGGCCTCGGCGAGCGCTCACTGCGGCGAAGGCAACCATCAAAATTGGGAGCAAAATGATGGTGACAACCATGTTGCCGATAAAGGACGGGGTAAAGTAACCCACCAGGGCGGTATTCAAATCAATACCACCGACCATCATTTCTGTCAGTGAAGCGAATAACATACCAGCAGCGATGCCAGCAGCGCCCCAAGCAACAGCCTTGATGATATCCTGGGTGGCCTTGTAATTGGTGATAGCCAGCATAGCCAAACCGGGGATCATGCCCATGATGCCATTACCCACACTCCAGTTCCAGTAGAAACCCCACCCAGCGAGCATGTCGCCCATGGTGTTGCCAATGAAACCAGCCAGGAGGCCAACCCATGGACCATAGGCTACGCCGAAGAAAATCAAGACAGCAACGGCCGGACGGAAGGTGATGTTCCCAGCAGCCGGTAGCGGGATAAGGTTGGTCAGAAGGGAAAACGCGCCATACAAAGCCGCACCGATGGCGCCGTAAACGACCTGGCGAGTACCAAAAGCCCACAAACTCTTATTTTCCATTGTTCTTCTCCTAGTTTGAATTGAGTGAAAGATGAATTACAGGCTGACCCATTATTCTTAACCCTGCAAACCGGTGAAGGTTGCAAGAGTTTCGCCATTTTCAGGAAACATACCCTGCCAACATCCCGGCCGGAAGAAAACGACCAGTCTTGGGCAACAACTCAAGGTTGAGGCGCAGCAGGGAACTGGGCCGCACCCGGTAACGCTCTAAAAATCCAAAATCCTTCAAAACATCCTCTGGCCGTCCATCCGCCACAATACCACCATCCCCCACCACCAGCACGCGGTTGGCGTAGGTTACTGCCAGGTCAATATCATGGGTGATAAACAGGGTGGCAGCGAAGTTTTCAGATAACAGTGACTTACGCCCCTCATCCGCGCTGCACATGGCATCCATGAAACGGGTGTAGTTGGCGTAATCCTGCCCGGCAGTGGGTTCATCCATCACCATGATACGCGAACGCATGGCCAACACCGAGGCAATTGTGGTACGTTTCTGCTGCCCGAAAGAGAGACCCAAGGGTGGATATTCCTCCAGACCATTCAGGTTAACTGTTACAAGGCTTTCAGCCACGTTGCGTTCAATCTCCGCTGCGGGGTAGCCCAAATTTTGTGGTCCAAAGGATAGCTCCTCCCGCACAGTGGGAGCGAATAACATGTGCGTCGGACTCTGAAAGACATAGCCAAGGGTGCGCGCCACCTGGGCGACACTCAGCTTGCGGGTATCCGCCCCGTTCACAAGTACACGTCCTTTGGTAGGCTTGAGCAGCCCAATGGCATGCTTTACCAGGGTGGATTTCCCGGCGCCATTTGGTCCCAACACTGCGATCAGGTCACCCTGGTGAATCTTCAGGTTTACATTTTTCAGCACCGCTGGCAATTCGGAAGAATAGGAAAAACCGACATCTTCAAACGAAACCATTACCTCGCCATTCACCGCGGCAAGCGGGGTGACATGCATACCCACATCTTCGTGGGTTTCAAGTGTACGCCGCACAATCCAATCGGCTGGCAGTTTCACCTGGTGATGGTCGATACCGGGTGGCAAATCCTGGATCGGTCCCAGGTAACTCACTTTGCCGTTTTCCATATAAAGCATCCGGTCGGGGCGGGCATCCAACGCATCTTCAACACGGTGTTCAACCAGGATGATGGTGGTCCCTTCATCCGCCAGGCTGCGGAAAACCATCAGCGCTTCGTGGGCCGAAGCAGGGTCCAGGCTGGCAAGCGGTTCATCCAACATCAGGATGGATGGTTGCATTACCAGCAACCCTGCCAGCGCCACCTTTTGTTTTTCACCACCTGAGAGCGTGAATGTATCGCGTCCACGCAAATGCTCAATTTTCAGGCGTTTCATGACCTTGTCCACCCGCGAAAGGATTTCCTCGCGCGGCAAGCCAAGATTTTCCGGCCCAAATGCAATTTCATTGTAAACATTACTGGCCACAATCTGCCGTTCCGGGTCCTGCAGCAGCGTGCCGACCACCTGGGCGACCTGCACCAGGCTCATCTCGCTCACATCCTTGCCATGCAGCAGCAGCTTACCACTGCGCGTGCCACCATAACTACGCGGGATCAACCCGTTGATACAGCGCGCCAGCGTCGTCTTGCCACACCCGCTGGAACCTGCGATTAACAGCATTTCGCCCTGGGCCAGCTCCAGGGAAATATTTTCAATGGCCGGTACCGGGCGGGTACGGTATTGAAAAGAGAGATTCTCAATCACAAGTGGATATTCTGACATTCAGTCCTCGTCCATGAACAGATCTAGTGGGGTGCCAACAGTGACACCTGTCATTGCCAGGGCACTGCCGTTAACAACGGAGATGATCAAATTACCGGTACTGCCCATCAGGGCCACCAGGTCACCGACCGGGCGTTCCCCAAAAGTATTGACCATGCCGTGGATCTCAAATTTTGTTATCGTCAAGTGGATTTTTTGCAGTGACTTCAGCGCGGCGCCCATATTTTCCAGGCGGATATTGGTCGCCAGGTTGCCGAAGTGATCAATATGCACAATCTCACCGCGCCAACCATGGGCGGTTTTGACCGGCCGAGGCAGTTCCAAGCGGATGGGATCGTCAAACACCTCACCCAATGCATCGAGCGGCACGCCCGAGGCGATATGCGCCGCCACCGGGGAGAAAATATCGCGCCCATGAAAAACATAACTGACCTGTTCTCGCCAATACTCAGGTTTGGTCAGGTGCACAAATTCGCAGGTCCACCCTTCGCGCTCGGCCGTCTCCAGCAGCATGCTAATCGTTCCGTTATCGGGGCCGACATAAAACTGGTTGCCAATCCGGGCCGCCATTGGACGCCGGGCTGTACCAACCCCAGGATCCACCACCACCACGTGAACCGAATTGGCGGGGAAATAAGGCGCTGAACGACCAAAGGTAAATGATGCTTCGCGTACATTCTGCGCGCCAATCATGTGGCTCAAATCAGAAATCTGCGCGCCTGGGCAAATTCCCCAGATGACACCCTTCATCACCCCCACGTTACCATCTCTAATTCCAAAATCGGTCATCAATGAAATTACCGGCATGTCCATCTCCAGGCTGCTTGGAACGGGTGGAATATTGTGAGTGAAACACTAAAAATAGTAAATTAATTCTCTTTCTGAACGTTTAATGCGATAGATAGCCACCAGGCTGAGTAATGCGCCAGAACCCAATACATACGCATAATCGTTAACGCTTGGGAAAGTCCCATACAAGATCGGTGCCCGCAAAAGATTCAAAATATGCGTCACCGGGTTTAATTCAATCCAAAAAGCCAGTATCGGGCTCTTAAACATGGAGATGCGAAAGAAGACAGGCGAGAGGTACCAGAGCAACTGCATCCCCAACACGGCCACCTGGGCAAAATCACGGTATTTAAGGTTGGTGAAGGAAGTCAGCACGGCAATTGGCCAGCCAACAAAGAACAGGCAGATGAGTGAGAAAGGCAGTGCCGCCAAAGCCCACAGCAAGTTAAGGGGTTTCAAGAACAGGACCCACAACATCAAGCCGATGATCGCGATTGAAAACGATATCAGGTTGACAATCGTGGTTTTCAGCGGGTAAATGGCGAAGGGGTGTTTGTACTGCTTGATATAAGGTTCGGAAACGATCAGCGAGTTGCATCCACCAAGCACCGAACTCAACAGAAAATCCCAGGTCAGCAGTCCCGAGTAAATATAAGGAGCATAGTCGTGCATGTCAGCGCCCAATAGATTGCCGAGGATAAAGGTCATCAACAAGGCTAAAACCAGTGGGGTGATCATGGTCCACATCATCCCCAGTTTTGAGCGGCGAAATTTATACTTTAGTTCAGCATTGGCCAGGTGCGTGTAAAAATAGCGCGCATCCCAGATTTTTACCCAATAATTTTTATCCATACTGTTCCTTCCAAAAATTCATATCGCTGAATTTTACCATCTTCACCGCCAAATCACGTCGCCTGTTATTTTTATTTTTAGCCAGATCGCGGCCACGCCCACAATAACATAGGAAATACACTTCTTGACAGCTGTTTACCGAGGTGTTATAAATGGCGAACTTATGAACCTGACGCTTACGTCCATGACCACTACTACCACTACCTCGCGGAACAGCCGTGGGGTTTTGGTGCATGGATAACGCGGCACAGGCCGCTTACCCGCACACCAAGCGCTCCACGGAAACGTGGAGCGCTTTTTATTACCATTCTTAGCAATTATTTTTTCAGGAGATCCACAACATGGATAAATCGAAACAAACTCTCGTGATGAAATTTGGCGGAACCTCAGTAGGCTCCAGCCAGGCCATGGCCCAGGCCGCTCAAATCGTAAAAGATGCCCGGGCAGAATGGGGTCGTGTGGTCGTGGTAACTTCAGCCATTTCCGGCGCAACCAATTCCCTACTGGAAAGCGCCTCTCACGCCGCCCGCGGCGACCTGCAACCCCTGCTGGATGCTGAAAAATCCCTGCTCAAACGCCATGAAGAAATCTCAGCCGAGCTGGTCAGTGACCCAGCGCTGCGGGCCAGGGTCAACCAGGAAATGGCCGGGCTGATCGGTACCTTTGGCAACCTGTGCCGCGCCATCTCCGTGCTCGGAGAAGCCACCCCGCGCGCCATGGACGCGGTCGCCTCGCTGGGCGAACGGCTGAGCGTGCGTTTGTTGGCGGCTGCCTGCCAATCCTTGGGGGTCGCCTCCCAGGTGGTGGAATCCACCGAGCTGGTCATCACCAATAACGCCTTCATGAACGCCCACCCCGATTTCGGCACCACCACCTTCGCCACACGCAACCGTCTGAACCCGCTCTTCGAGGCCGGTATTGTGCCGATCGTAACCGGTTTTATCGGCGCCACCCCCGAAGGAGTGATCACCACACTCGGTCGCGGTGGCAGCGACTACTCCGCCGCCATCCTGGGCGCGGTGCTGCCCGCAGACGATGTCTGGATCTGGACCGATGTGGATGGCGTCATGACCGCCGACCCACGCATGGTGAAAAATGCGCGCACCCTGCCCGAAATTAGCTACGCCGAAATCGCCGAACTGGCCTATTACGGCGCTAAGGTTCTACACCCCAAGACCGTCCGCCCGGTGATTGAAGCCGGCATTGGCTTGCGCATTTGCAACACGTTTAACCCGAGTCACCCCGGCACCCGCCTGGTAGCCAACCTGTCGGCCGGCATACCCGCCAACGGGGAAAAGGTCATCAAAGCTGTCACCACCATCCGCAAACAGCGCCTGGTTACGGTGGAAGGCCGCGGTATGTTGGGTGTGCCAGGCGTGGCCGCGCGCACCTTTGCGGCAGTCGCCTCCACCGGCACCAGTGTTCCGCTGATCACCCAGGCCTCCTCAGAACAATCCATCTGTTTCGCCGTGCCGAGTGAATCTGCCGATGATGTACTCAACGCACTTTCCAAAGTCTTTGCCATCGAGCTGGCCGATAATGACATTGATCGGGTTTGGGCTACCGAAGATGTCTCGATCATTACCGTCGTCGGACAAGGCACGCGCAACACCCCCGGCGTAGCTGGCCAAATCTTCAGCAAACTGGGAGATATCGATGTGAACATGCTGGCCATCGCCCACGGTTCCTCGGATGTATCCATCAGTATGGTGGTGGAGAGTGTCCACGACGCCAACGCAGTGCGCGCCTTGCATGAATTAATTGTCAAATAATCGCCACCCCCGGATAAAGGAGAGAATCATGAATCAACAAATCCCCGTTGCTGTGCTCGGCGCTACTGGCTCTGTCGGCCAGCGCTTCATATCCCTGCTCGATGGCCACCCCTGGTTCAAAGTGGTGGCATTGGCCGCATCAGACCGTTCAGAGGGCAAACCGTATGCCAGCGCCTGCCGCTGGATCCTCTCTGACCCCATGCCCGAATGGGCGCGCACCATGACCCTCGTCCCGGCGACTCCCTCGGCGCTGACAGGGGCGCGGATAGTCTTTTCGGCCTTGCCTGCCGACCTGGCCAAGGACCTGGAGCCCGAGTTTGCCCGTGCCGGGTTCGCGGTTTGCTCAAATGCATCTTCGTACCGGCGCGATGAGGATGTGCCCCTGCTGCTGCCCGAGGTCAACGCCGACCACATCCAGCTTGTGACTCGCCAGCGCGCCAGGCGTGGGTGGAGCGGTTGTATTATGACCAACCCCAACTGTACCAGCACCGGTCTGACCGTTGCGCTCAAGGCCCTGGATGACCAGTTTGGCCTGCAGCGCGCCTTTGTAGTTTCTTTGCAAGCTCTTTCCGGTGCCGGATACCCGGGCGTCTCCTCGTTGGATATTATTGACAATGTCATTCCCAATATTGGCGGCGAAGAAGCCAAGGTTGAATGGGAACCGCGCAAAATGCTTGGCAAGCTGGGTCCGGATGGTGTCGAATTTGCCCCGGTGGTTTTCTCGGCCCATACTAACCGTGTAGCCGTGGTGGATGGTCACATAGTCTGTGCCAGCCTGGAATTCGCCCAGCCAGTCTCACCCGAGCAGGCTGTACGCGCGCTGAGCGCCTACCAGGCCCCCCTTGCAGCCCGCGACCTGCCGTCTGCGCCACGGCCCGCCATCCTGGTACGTGATGAAGCTGACCGGCCCCAGCCGCGCCTCGACCGAATGACTGGCCGCGGGATGACCACAGTCGTCGGCCGCGTTCGCCCAGACCCGCTCTTTCATCTCAAGCTGGTGGTGCTATCACACAACACCATTCGCGGGGCTGCCGGCGGTTCGATCTACAACGCCGAACTGCTCGTCCAGCAAGGCTTGCTCTAAATCTACAATAAAAAGCGCGGGGCACACTCAATCGAGTGG
>CAIVSQ010000198.1 GCA_903908605.1 uncultured Anaerolineae bacterium | reverse complement strand
CGGGGTGCAATACGGCCTGGCCTCGGCGATTAGCATTTTCATCTTCCTGTTCGTAGGCGCGATTACCATGCTCCAATTCCGCTTTACCAATATGTGGGAGGAGGTCAGTAAAAATGTCTAATATTTCCACAACTTACAAACGGTTAAGTACATCTCAAAAATTCATGGGGAACTTTAGCCTTGGAATCAAGCTGATCATCGCAGTGATCCTGGTGATCTACGCCATCTTCCCCGTGCTATGGGTTTTTTCAGCTTCGCTGGATCCAACCAGCCAACTGGGGTCTCAAAGCCTGATCCCGCCGAATGCCAGCTTGGTAAATTTTCAGAAGCTGTTCAATGATCCCCTGCTGCCCTTTTGGAAGTGGATTTTGAATTCGATAAAAGTCTCTGGCACCACCACCATTTTGTCGCTTTCCATCACCACAATGGCCGCTTATGCCTTTTCGCGCCTACGCTTTGCAGGCCGCCTGACCATGCTCAAAGGCATCATGCTGATCCAGGTTTTCCCCAACCTGTTGGCCCTGGTGGCGATTTACCTCATGATTCAGCAAACCGGTCAGATTTTCCCCTGGCTAGGACTGGAAACCCATGCCGGGCTGATCATGGTCTACCTGGGCGGCTCGATGGGCATGAACATCTGGCTGATGAAAGGCTTTCTAGACACCATCCCGCGCGCCATTGACGAAGCCGCCATGCTCGATGGAGCCTCCAACTGGCAGATTTTCACCATGCTGCTGCTGCCTCTTCTGCGCCCAATCATGGTGGTGGTTGGCATCCTGTCCTTTATCGGCACCTACGGCGACTTCATCCTGGCCCGGATCCTGCTTTCCAAGGCGGAGAACTACACCTTCATGGTCGGGCTGACCCTGTTCACCGGCAACCAGTTTGCCCAGAACTGGGGGGAATTCTCCGCCGGGGCGCTGATTGGGGCCTTGCCGATCATGATTATATACCTGGCCCTGCAAGACCAAATCGCGGGCGGCCTGACCGCTGGCGCTGTAAAAGAATAAACCTTTTCGCCTGGGAGTAACTCAGGACAGGTTCACCAAGAGGAATTTATGAAATCGCTCTCACTATGCTGGCCAAATGGGAAGACCGGCGCGCTGACCACCAGTTGGGACGATGGTGGCATGGCAGACCGGCAGCTTGTTTCAATTATGAACTTTGCAGGTCTCAAGGGAACCTGGAATTTAAACAGCGGCCTGCTCGGAATGGATCAAGGATCGCTGGGTTGGGAACGCCGTATCGGGCCTGAAGAGATCAGCCGGTTGTATTCCGGGCATGAAGTAGCCGCCCATTCGGTCAACCATCCATCCCTGGTAAACATGCCTGATCACGTCGTATTTTCCGAGGTGATCGAAGACCGCCGGAAGCTGGAGAGCCTGGTAGGGTATCCGGTCAAAGGAATGGCAATGCCGTTTGGCACCACGGATCAACGCGTAAGAGCCATATTAGAAAAATGTGGCATTGTATATGCCCGCAATGTAGAGAGTAGAGCGGATTTCAAACATCCGGTGGATTTCCTGAATTGGAGTCCCACCTGCCATCATAAGGCGGACCTGTTTACTTTATGGGAACAATTCAAGTCCTCAACGCAGAACGAAGGAAAATTATTCTATCTGTGGGGACACAGCTGGGAGTTTGATGATGATCGAAATTGGGACCAGTTCGAAAAGTTTTCGACACTCGCCGGCACGGATGATGATATATGGCACGCTACCAATTACCAACTTTATGAATATATTTCTTCCTGGCAAAGGTTGATTACAACCGTGGATTTGAGCGCTGTTTCGAATCCTTCGAGCGTTAAGTTGTGGTTCCGCGCAGATGGTGAGTTGATATCTGTAGGACCTGGCCAAATATTACAGATCGGAAGTTAGTTGACTAGCTGTAAATTTAAGCACAATCTAGTCGATTGACAAGGAAAGCGGAGGAGTATGTCGTATCGTGACAATATCTTTGGACAATTATTCGACCCGGAGACTCGCCTGGCCATGCACCAGGCAGGCCTGACTGGCGTCCGTCATCTCAATCAGCGATTTCCACTGGATGTAGAACCGCACCAGCCGGTGGAAGTCTTGGTAACAACCTCTGGTCCGCGGCCATTTGACCAGGTAACCTGCTGGTTTCAGCCTGAAGGTGAAACCGAACTCGCTTTGGAATTGAGTCAAGGCAAGGTAACCTGGGATAACGCCCTGGGTGACTACCTACGCACATGGCAGGGCAATCTGCCGCCCCAACCATCCGGAACCATGGTGCAATACCGTCTTGCCGCCCATGTCACCGGGTCCAACGAGTGGATTTATGCCGACAACCAGTCTGCGTCGGCAGACGAGTGCACCCGCTTTGCTTACTGGGTTGCCGACGACCTTGTGCCAGCCTGGACACGGGAAGCCGTCGTTTACCATGTTTTTGTTGACCGCTTCTACCCCGGCGAAGGCGTTTCCTGGAAAAACCCAGAGACCCTGGCTGGTTTTTATGGTGGCACACTGCGCGGCATCATTCAAAAGCTGGATTACATCCAACAAATGGGTTTTACCGCCGTGTGGCTCTCGCCGATTTTCCCCAATCTTACTCATCACGGTTACGATGCCACTGACTATTTTGGTATCGAGCCGCGCTTCGGCACGATGGAAGACTTCAGGGAATTGCTGACCGATGCTCACGCACGCGGCATTCGTGTCATCCTCGATTTTGTCGCCAATCACTGCTCCGACCAGCACCCTGCCTTTCAATCTGCCAAAACTGACCCAAACAGCCCAACCCGCGATTGGTTTACGTGGCAGCACTGGCCTGAGGATTATGCTTGTTATTTTGGTGTGCGCGAACTACCCGAGCTAAATTTAAAACCCGGTCCCGCCCGCAATTACCTGCTCAAGAGTGCCCAATTCTGGCTCGAAATGGGCGTAGATGGATTCCGACTCGACTATGCGTATGGCCCATCACACGATTTTTGGGCCGACTTCCGCCGCACCTGCCGGCAGGCCAAACCAGACTGTTGGACTTTTGGCGAAATTATCCATACTCCAGAAGTTCAGCTCTCCTATGCCGGCACAATGGATGGCACTCTCGACTTTCTGCTCTGCCGTGCCGTGAGAGAAACCTTTGCACACGGCAACTGGCCGCTTTCGCGCTTTGAATCTTTTCTGAACGAACACGATGCCTTTTTTCCGGCAGGCTTTTCGCGACCGGCTTTTCTCGACAATCACGACATGAACCGCTTCCTGTTCATCTCAAATGGTGATACGGCCAAAGTCAAATTGGCTGCGCTGGCACTCTTCACCTTGTCAGGGCCGCAAATTGTCTACAACGGAACTGAAACCGGTGTTTCGCAGGAACGTCCCATCCATCAAAACGATTTTGGCATTTTCGAGGAAGCCCGCCTCCCGATGAAATGGGGTGATGACCAGGATACCGACCTCCGAGAATATTTTCGCCGCATTATCCAACTGCGCCACGAAAATCACCTTCTTCTCGATAGTCCGCGTCGATTGTTACACATTGGTGACCAAGTACTCGCCTATTCGCGCGAATCACGCTCCACTCGCATAGTGGTCGCATTCAACCTGTCGGATCAACCCCAGACAATCTCTGTCCCTCTCACGAAACATATGGTGGATGTGCTCAATAACTGCAAAGTCTCAGCGGACGGCAATAATTTTTTGATTAACCTGCCACCTCAAACCGGCGCATTTCTGACAGATTTATCCTAATAAATTTGCTGGTCAGCCAACCGATTTCTACCGCAGGTACTGTTCGCAATTTTCACTGATATTGCTGGTTCATGGCATATGCAAAAAAGATAGCTCACATGCCATGAGCCAGTGACGCACTTTCATTTTTTCAAATCCATAATGATGCTATGAAATTAATATCCCTCGACCTTCCCCTTGGAACACTTATTCGAATTGAAAATTTCCCATCTCTTCACATTTCTCCACGTCATGTGGACGTTTGGCTACCGCCTGGTCACGAAGCTGGAACTCACTTTCCAGTTATTTACATGCACGATGGACAAAACCTGTTCCTCCCCGGAAATTCCTTTGGCCATGAACCCTGGGGTGTGGATAAAGCCATCATTCGACTCATGGAGGAAGGCAAAATACCCGGTGCTATTATCGTGGGCATTTGGAATGCCGGGGCGAACCGCTGGGGCGAGTACCTGCCCCAAAAGCCAGCCAACACACCTCAAGGTCGCGCTTTTGCCACGCGGTTTCCTGAACGATGGACAGGGAATACTTGTTCCGATGATTACCTTAAATTCATCGTCAATGAACTAAAACCTCTTATTGACACCACCTTCAACACTCTGCCTGACCAACCCAACACGCTTGTGATGGGTTCCAGCATGGGTGGGTTGATTTCACTGTACGCCATTACCGAGTACCCGCAGGTTTTCGGCGGAGCAGGCTGCATTTCCACCCATTGGGTGGCCGGCGAGAACCTGATGGTGGATTATTTCGCAAGTGTATTACCAAAACCGGGGGCCAACCGGCTCTATTTTGACTTTGGCACCGAAACCGCAGATGCGGCCTATGAACCATTTCAATCTCGCATGGATGAACACTTGCAAAACGCTGGCTTCACCCGCGGGAAAGATTGGCTAACGCGCAAATTCGAAGGCGCAGAGCACTCTGAACGTTCCTGGCGTGAACGGGT
>CAIVSQ010000197.1 GCA_903908605.1 uncultured Anaerolineae bacterium | reverse complement strand
GGCGCCGCACCCATCGGTACCAGTAGTAGTAAGAATCGGCAAGTTCACTTTTATTGGCGGGCTGGCGCCTGCTCGCTGACCCTGGGAAAAAGCGCGCGCCGGGGCCAGGGTTTGGACGCAGAACTAATGTTATGCGTCCAAACTTGGCAACAAACAGGTTGTTTTGTCTCCAAAACCAGGGATTAGACGCACTTTTTTTGGACGCATAACACGATGCGGCACGGCACCCCACCTTTCAATCAAACCCGGAACCTGTGCCCGGCGAGTGCCGCGCAAAAATTTAGCAATTTTGAGGAAACGTTTATGGATAATCGACGCGAATTGGAAAAGTTCATCGAGACGCTGAAGGACAAGGTTGATCTGGTGGAGGTCATCCAGAAGACAAGCGAGTATCGCTTTGATACCCGGCGCAGTGGCCGCTTTATCAAGTGCGTCCATCCAGATAGCCTGGTGGTAGATCCCGATTGGGGGCAGTACACCTGGTTTGCCAAGGGCGGCTCTGCCGGGCACCAGTATGAGACCGGTGATGTCTTTACCTGGCTGCAGAAACATGGCGGCAAGCCGGATTTTTGGCAGGCGGCCCTCTGGCTGGCGGAGCTTTATTCGGTGAAGGTGCCCGAGTGGAAACGAGATGACAACACAGAAGCCGCTAAAAACCAAAAGAGCCGTGCCCAGGTTTTTGAAATCGCCTGCGCCTGGTTCGAAAAGCAGCTCTTTAAGGCACCGGCGGCGTTGGAATATGCCCACTCGCGCGGTTGGACAGACGAGACCATACGGGCGGCACGCCTGGGCTTTAGTGGCGGTACCTTTGATGCGGTCAACGACTTGGTGGGTGAGCTTTCGATGCACGAAGTGAACGTGCGCGATGCTGCTACTGTTGCTCTTGTGGGGCTGCGCGGCAATGTGGGCGCCTGGCTTTCGGCTGAGGGCATTGTGGATGGATCGCCGGACTGGGTGGAGGATGACCGGATCTGGGGCCTGGCCAGCATGCCATGCCTGGTTTACCCGCATATCTGGAGGGGCAGGGTGATGTATTTCAGCGGCCGCCGCCTGGAATGGGTCGCCAGGAATGATTCGGAAGCTTTCAGTTGGGCGTTGCTCAAGGATCATCCAGAAAGGGTGCGCCTGATTGGGCGAGACAAGCCAAAGAGCTATAACCTGCCCGGGGCGTTGGTGGGCGAGCGGCCTTTTTTCTTCAACCATGAATTCCACCGCAATGCAGACCGGGCAATCGTGGTGGAAGGACCAGGAGATGCCATCGCCCTTGGGCAGCTGGGGATTGCCTCGGTGGCGCTGTGCGGCGTGGCTGCTAACAAGGACCTGGGCGATTTGCTGCAAAAGGTGGCGCTTAAGTATGTGGCGCTGGATAACGACAAGGCCGGGCGGGATGCGTTGGTAACTGTGGCGCAAACCTTTGGACCAATGACTCGCTTACTGAAGTGGGAACGCCAGGACCGGCCGGTTGCTGCTGCTACTCAGGATGACCTGGGTGAGGATGAGCAAGAGCTGCCAGACACAGCCGAGGTGAGTAATGGCGAAGGATAACCAGAAGGTTGATGCCAACGATCTGGTAAAGCTCTGGCAGGCGGAAGGGATCGATCCCAGCATCCAGCATTCTTTGGTGATGGGCATGATGACCCTGGCCACGCCGCTGGTGGAACGCATGGCCGAGCTGGCTGGCGCGTTGGCGCCGCGGGGTGATGAGCCGCTCTCTTCGGAATATGAAGAGGCGCTGGATCAGGCTATTAGCCTGGCAGCGCAACTGGACGAGAAGACCCTGGGCAAATATAAGGGCCGCCTGGCGCGCAAGCTGGGTATGAACAGCCGGGAATTTGCCAATGCGCTGAGCGGGGCCAAAAAGCAGGCCAAGGGCAGCCGAAAGAGTGATTTTCCGGAGGAACCTACCTTCGGTGGCTGGTTTCCGAATGAGGACGACCCCAGCAAAGGTTGGTTGGTGGACTATCTCTGGGATGAAAAGACCCAGCAAGCCGAGCTGTGTTACCGGGACCCGGATGGCAAGGTGGGCACGGCGCATTACCTGGATATTAACGGTAAACGGCTGGTGCCCAAGGTGGATGCGATTGTGCGCAGTGGCGTGGTCAGCTTTCCGAGCGGGTTGGGTGAGCTGAAGGATACGGCGAAACTGCTGGGCATCCATGAACAGTTTTACAGGCGGGCGTTCCTGCTGGATAACCCGTTGATGTACAAGATGGCGAGCTTTTACAGCCTGTTTACCTGGGTATATGACGCTTTTAACGAGCTGCCTTTCCTGCGGGCGCGCGGGGATAAGGACACAGGGAAGAGCGCCATTATGCTGCGAACCGGGTACCTGTGTTACCGGTTGATCCGTTCGACGGGCATCAGCTCCACGGCCAGCCTGAAGTACATCGCTTCTATCTATAAAGGCACGATCTTCCTGGATGAAATGGATATCGCGGATCAGTTTGATGAGCGGGTTGTGATGCTTAACGTGAGCGCGATGAAGGAACAGGCGAATGTGATCACGATGACTTCTGTGAAAACAGCGGATGGTTTGACGGTTTTTGAGCCGGTGGTGCACAACGTGTATGGGCCGAAGTTGATCACGATGTATGGCAAGTTTGGTGATCCGGCGACGGAGAGCCGCTGTGTGACCTTTGATTGTTATGAAAAGGAAGTGGCCGAGCTGAAGGCCAAGGGGATTCCGCGGCGGCTGAGCGATGAATGGCGCGGCGGCGCTTTGCGTATTCGCAATATGGATATGCGCTGGCGGCTGGAGCACTGGCAGCCTGATGTGCAGATCCCGGAGACGCTGGAGGATGACCGGGTGAGCACGCGTACCAACCAGGTGACGGTGCCGATCAAATACCTGGTGAAGGATGACCCGGAAGCGTTGGATAACGTGACGAAGGTGGTGCTGGCGATTTACGAAGAACAATTGCGGGATAAGGCGGCCAGCTTTGAGGCGCGCATCCTGGAAGCGATTTTGGCTGTATTGGAAGAGCAGCGCTTTATGGAGCTTGGCTTTGTGCGCGAGGCGGAGAGCGGTGATTATGGGCATATTCGCTATGTGCGTTACCCGGACCTGGGCAAGGTGGCCAACCTGCTGATGGATGAGATGAACACTGGCAAGGTGAAGGACCCGAAAGGCCTGCTGAAAGAGGATGAAAAGGAGGAGGAAGGCGAGACGGATGGAAAGAAGAAGAAAAAGAAGGGCGAGGGCGGCATCAGCTCTAAAACGATTGGCGATATTGCGCGCAAAGATCTGCGGCTGCCGACCAAGCGCATGGGCACTGGTTACATCGTTATCCTGGAGAGCTCCACCGCGCCAGAAGCTGCACAGGAGCGGTTGGAGGTGCTGCGGGTGAAGTATGGCCTGGCTGCCAAGTCGACAGCGCCAAAGAAGGCTGCTGACCAGGCTGCCAGCCCAACCCAACAGGTGGAGGTGGAGATGGATCGCTATGCGGAGATGGCAGATGATGACCAATATTCGTTCTAGTGGAGGTGGGTTAATGAACCAAATGAAGCAAATGCAGTTGCCATGGGTAGATTGGCGGTTTATTTTTCATTGTTTGCCTCTTGAGTGTGAGTCTGGGCAAAACCGACAATTTTTTGTGCTTCCTGGGGGCTTGAATGTGATACATCGTCATTCATTCAGTTCATTAAGCCCGAAATGGCCTATGTTGATGTCTTTATTAATGAACCAAATGAAGGTTAATGAAGGAAGGGTAGCGGTATGGGCAAAATTGCGATGCAGGATTAATAAAGGAGCAGAGCGTGAATCTGGCTGCTTTTGGATGCTTGCCAATGAACTTGCGTTTTACATCGATGTACATTGCGGGGCGCAGGCGAGGAGGTTTGGGTGGACACGCGCATAGATTTTGTGAAATACGCCTGGAGATTGGCTTACCGGCAGTTCCAGACTCAGCCGGGAAAAAGATGCCGCCGCAGGAATCGCGATCAAATGCGGCATATCGCCGCCACACTGGTCTCATTTCTAAAGGAGGCGCGCCCATGATGAGCCAGGCTGTAGTTCAGTTTGCTGAGCTGGTGCGGCGTGCGCTGCGCCAGGGGCAGGTCTCGGCGCTGCCGGTGTGGGCCTGGATTGGTGACCTGGAGCAGGTGCGGAATGGCGAAATGCCGCACCTGCTGATGGAGGAGCTTTGCCCGGCCTGTCACCAGGTGCAGCCACATGTGCTGACGTTTTTGCCGAATTGGAATGTTTTTACGTGCCTGGTCTGCGATTTTAGACATTCGGACCAACTGGAGCGGCTGGGATGATGAGGATGAGGAAGTTTCAAAACTTGGTCATGGTGGGTTTGCTGGCAGTTTGCCTGGCAACCTGCGCGCCTGACCCTCGCAACCAGGCGGATGCGGATGCAACCAGGCTTCTGGCTGAACAGGATGCCGCTGATCAGCAGCAAGCCCGGGAGCAGGCGGCCAGGGTCTTTAGCGTTGAGCTAGCCGAGAGAGAGCAGGTATCTGCGCAGTGGGTTCGCAGCAGGCAGGAGTTTATACGCTGGTCGATGCTGGCGGCAACGATGGCGTTGAGCCTGGCTTTGCTGGGTGGCGGGTATGGTTTGAGTCTATTTTTTATTGGTCGCAGC
>CAIVSQ010000196.1 GCA_903908605.1 uncultured Anaerolineae bacterium | reverse complement strand
TGGTTGGGATGGCGGATGGAAAACAGATTTTGGAAGAAAGTGTGATCCGCAAAGCGGTTGCCGAACTCGAACAGGCTTGATTTTCCCGCCCATTGAAAACAGGCCCCACTCCGGAGCCTGTTTTTCTTTACCCTGCGATACTATTATTTATTCCGGCCCTGCTCCACCATTTTGTTCGGCCGCTTACAAGACTGGACACTTCCACCTGCTTTTTCAATGCGTTCACGCCGTTCTAACGGAATCTTGATCCCTTCGTCAAAATCTGCCGGCACATAAGGAACAAGCGAAAGACCACAGTTTCCACCAATTTCCGTGGTTATTCCCTGCTCCAAAACATTGGCACCGTCGTAGCCCATCAAGATTACCCAATCCGAGTGAGAATGATGGTCAATGAACCCTGGCGCAACAATTTTGCCCTGAGCGTTAATAACTTGTTTTGCGTCGTCACACGAAACCTGGCCGATCTTGACGATCTGATGGCCTTGGAGGGCCACGTCAGCTTCATAACGTGGTCCTCCAGACCCATCCACTACAATTCCACCTTTTATTAAGACATCGTACATGCGATTATCTCCAAATAAGAAAGCATTCTTTAATTTTTCTACTATCAATGTACATTCAACTCTGTCTTGGTAAAAGGCGCTTGTTCTACCAATTCAACAACTCATGATTTCATCATCTTTGTTCCGGCGTTAGTCAGTTGCCCCGGCAGCATAATTCGGGTCATTCCTGCGGAACTCGTCCAGCTCAGCATTTTGCTTTTTCCAGGATTGGAAGATAACACCGATCAACAGCCAGCAGGTTAATGGGATCCATATGAATAGGATATTTATGCCAGTCAAGAGTTGTGGAGTGGCTACTTCCATGCCTTTTGTATATCCTGCCCATTCTAAAATATAACCAAGTCCAGCTGCGCCAAGACCAGCTGCAAGAGTGGCAACCATGTATCCGGCGCCAATGATATTACCGCCGGACGCTTTCTGGCCAGTTTTGTAATTTACATAATCGGAAGAATTTGAAACCAAAACTGGAAAGACGAGGAAATACAAGTTTTCAGACACACTGACAAGGAAAATCAATATGAAGAAAACGATGATTGAAGTGTCGCCTGTGACAACCCTTAACAATTCTGCCGCGACACCCAATCCACAGAAGAGAACACCGAAGGTACTAAGTTTTATCTTCTTAAGCCATGGATGGATAACTGGAATCAGCAGATAGGTGACGAAATTGGTCGCAAAGAAAAAGGGACCAATTAACTCAGGTTTTTTCGCCTGGTAGATGAAGAAATATACACACGCGCTATATTGTACGGTGATATAGATATAGTATACGAAGTAAGAGAGTAAGAATTTTACGGAATATTCAGAAGCAAACACTCCTAAAATCTGCTCTTTGAACATCTTGAAAATTGATGTTTGACTATTTTTCTCTTTCGCTTCTTCATCTGGAAGTTCTTTCGTCACGAAGTAGACAAGTATGTTGAGTAGGATTGTTAACACACCTGCAATGAGTGCGACATACCTGAATCCCAACAATGGATTATCCTTGCCACCGAGCGCATCCACGAAAACTAACATTCCACCGTTGAAAATGATGTATGTTGCAATGGTAAAGAAGGCTCTTGAATTTCCAAGCGTCAGTCTCTGTTCATTCGTTCTGGCGCAGAGCTGCACAAGTACAGAATAGGAAACAGCGAGAGTTCCAATACCGAGGGCAACCCCTAGATACATTATGCCACCCCAGACAACTTTTGCTGTTTCGCCTTCAAATGGGATAGTGTATAAGCCAAGCAAGAATACGGTTATCAGAATCGGCAACCCTAAAATAAATGGTCTTGCCTTTCCAGCTTTAGTTCTTACTCTGTCGATCAATATACCAAAAACAAAATTCCAGGCAGCTCCAAGAATCTGGGAGAGCAAAACGATAGTACCAGCCTGTCAACGACAATTAGAAATGGACTTGGCGACAATTAGAAATGCCCATTTGGGTGGCACCCCTAAAAGGGGGTGGTGTGGCCGGTTATTGCTGG
>CAIVSQ010000195.1 GCA_903908605.1 uncultured Anaerolineae bacterium | reverse complement strand
GCATCGTGCTCACCCCAAGAAAACGACTCGCAGTCGTAAAAAAGGCTAAAACTTGAGTTTTCGGTTCGTTTATGAAGTTGTAAAGGTGCTTCCTTGCGATCCCAAAGTCACAAGGTCATTTCTCGTTGTCAAAAGTCCAATATTAGGACACACCCAATTAAGAACAGCTGATGGAATTGGTTGCGGTATATTTTTACACAGGCTTTGCGTTTTATCCTCGCCAGCATGTTTGCCATTACCATAAACCATTTACGAGAGCATCCCCAAAAAACACGTTTCCAATGATCTATTCTTGCATACAAACGAAAACTGGTTGTGAATACCCCCTGGCAACTATTTTCGGTTTTATCAATAAATCAGAATTCTTTAAAAAGTACACTCTTTTAGCCCCCTCCCCCCACATCAACTGTCCGTGGAAAATTATGTCAGGTGGTTTTTCGCTCAATCAATTGGAGCGGCAGGTTAATATGTTGCGGCGGGCGGGAAGGGTCAGCAATCCGCATCATCAGAGTTTCCACGGCCAGGCGGCCAGATTCATCGAGATGCTGACGAATGGTGGTCAAGTCGGCGTATTCTGAAAAATCGATATCGTCAAAACCAATAACTGCCAATTGGCCCGGTACCTTTATATCCATTTCACGGGCCACTTTTAATACGCTCAGAGCCTGAACATCGGCGGCTGCAAAAATAGCGGTCGGCGGAGTGGGCAGACTCAACAAATCACGGGCAGTCTGCATGGCATCAGCCTGGGTATTCTCAAACAAACGCAAATATTTTTTTGGCATCTCAATACCGCTCTTTTGAATCTTATCCAGGAAGCCTTTCAAGCGCATGCCTGCCGGATGCAGTTCAAAATCGTGCGGCTCTTTATCCCCCATAAAAGCAATCCGGCGATGGCCCTTTTCGAGCAAATGGGCGGCGGCCAGCTGTCCGCCATGGAAATCGTCGATCTCGATACAGTTCAAACCCGGATGGGAATGTTCAATCAATACTGTCTCGATTTCATGTTCAATCAGGCGTTGCGCATCTTTTTCAGGAATGGACAGTGACATCACAATCAATCCATCCAGGTTCCCATTAAATGGGATCGCGGAAAGATAACCTGCCAATCGATCAGAAGAATCGACCGCATAAATGACCAGTTCGTAATTAAAAGAAGCCAGGGCCGCTGAAACACCACGTAAACGCTGAACAAATGAAGGCGCAGTAAAAAAGGGCGTTATGACCCCAATACGATTGGTTTTACTCAAAGCCCGGGCGCGGGCATCTGCTTTGGGAATAAAACCAAGTGAGTCAATTGCATCGAGTACTTTTTGCCGGGTTTCAGAATTGACCTTATCAGGAGCATTTAAGACCCGCGAAATGGTCGAAATACTGACCCCGGAAAGTTTGGCAACATTGTAAATCGTTGGTTTTTTCTGGTTGGACATAATTTTCCGCCAAAGAAGTAATGAAAGCACTTTCAGTTTAACATAAAGAGACAGCAAATGCCAATCATTCATTACTTGTTGCAGCCTGATTTTTCTCTCTTTTTGGATTTGGAGCTTGTCCTCCATTTTTCTCGCCACGCCTCTTGAGTAAATTTTCTGGAGGACGCTTGTATTAATATTATTGCTGCCAGGGTTGACCACGTTTATTATATAATCCACTCACAAGCTATTCCCCAATATTGCCTTGACCACTACATCGACTGTCTTTAACCAACATTCCATAACGACACATTATTATCCACATGGATCTCAAAACATTCTTCACCCCCTTCCCCTCCCTTTCAACCACCCGCCTTTTACTGCGTGCCTTGCGCCAGGATGATTTAAACGATTTGTATCTCTATGCATCCGATCCAGAAATAGATCGTTACACACCCTGGACGCACTATACATCCCTGGCAGAAGCGCAAATCGATCTCGATAATTTCATCGCCGACTATGATCGCTTCGGGCTGGGCGCATGGGGCATCGAGCATCTGGACGAGCAACGTCTCATCGGCATCATCAATATCAGCCCCCCACATCCCCATTATCTTCGCACAGAGCTCGGATTTACGATTGCACGAACGCATTGGGGACAAGGCTATGGCACCGAAGCCGCTAAAGCGGTCATCGCGTTTGGCTTGGATAAAATGCAATTAAACCGCATCGAAGCTGTCTGCCTGCCAGAAAACCTTGCCTCCGCCCGCGCCCTTACAAAAGCAGGCATGCGCCATGAAGGTCGCTTGCATAATTATCAAGTCTGGCGTGAAAAACCATGCGATCTTGAAATGTATGCCATAACCAACCCGGCAGCCTGATTCAACCATTCGTCAGACCTCATTCGCATGCTGTAAACCTGAACACTCTACAGAAATCCATTTCCTGGAGGACCCATTGATGAGAAAAATAATTGTGCTTGAACATATCACCCTGGATGGTGTCATCCAGGCCCCAGGCGGACCAGACGAAGATACCAGCGGCGGCTTCACACATGGCGGGTGGATTTCGCAATATTCCGACGCGATTCTTGGAACCGCACTCAGAAAACAGATGAACATGCCATTCGACCTGTTGTTAGGGCGCAAAACATATGACATTTGGGCTCCCTATTGGCCCCAGAACCCGGAGATATGGCCGGGTGTCAACGCAGCGACCAAGTATATTGCCTCCAATACCCTCACTTCTGGCACATGGCAGCCGTCCATATTTTTAAACGAAGATATTGCCGAAAAAGTCGCGGCCATCAAGCAGCAGCCAGGCCCAGATCTGCACGTTTGGGGAAGCGCTCATCTCCTTCAAACGCTGATCAAACACGACTTGGTCGATGTATTCTGGCTGATGATCTATCCGCTCACATTGGGCACTGGCAAGCGCTTGTTTGCCAGCGGCACCATCCCGGCAACCTTCAATGTCACAGAAAGCATCGTCTCCCCCAACGGTGTCATCATCGTAAACTACGAGCGTCAAGCGGCAAGTTGATCATGATTCGCGCCAGGTTGGCTGCCTGAACACATCTCCTCGGCCTTAATGTCCCATCAGAAGATCGATCATACAAGGTATATGAACAACTCCAACAAAAACCATCGTTTCGCAAAAATGACTTTCGCCTCAGTCTATCCGTTGTACCTCGCAAAGATAGAGAAGAAAGGCAGAACAAAAGATGATTTACACCAGGTCATAAAGTGGCTAACCGCTTTCGATGAAGAGCAGATCCATGGACTTATTAATGAAGGCGTAACATTTGAAACCTTCTTCCAACAGGCTTCGCTAAACCCCAATGCGCACCTCATCATTGGTGTCATCTGCGGGTACCGCGTGGAAGAAATCGAGGATCCCTTGGTACAGCAGGTCAGGTACCTGGACAAATTAGTGGATGAATTGGCAAAGGGTTGGAAGATGGAGAAGATTTTGCGCGGCTCGTAAGGCGTTGTGAATTTCCAAAAAAGTCCTTAAAAAAATCATCGGCGCACACCCGGTTCAGTAGACGCTGCCTGATATTGCACACAGCGGATTAACTGCCAGCGAACATTCCTGCCCCACATGTAGATGAATCTACTGACTGGTACGCACCGGAAAAACCATGTACACTATCAGAAACATGCACACACTCAACCATCAAACCACCCGCTAAACACCCCCACCCGCGGGTTTTTCCTCAAAAACCATGGATAACCATACATCAACATGGATAATAATACATAAAAATACATTGTCCTATCTTAATTTTGCAAACTGCCATAGCATACATCACCCCATGGGCAGCGCACATATTCAATATAAAAGTAAGTGATTATCATCCGTTGGGGAAGTTCCGATTTACTCAGCCAGTATCTGGCCAGATCAATTACATTTCAAGCGAAGTTTGAGCTGCTGTATTCATCAATCAGATATTAGTTTTTCCAGCTCACGCAATAACAGTGGCACACTTACAACCGCTGCTGACCAGATTCGATCCACATTTATTTGCCCATACTCATGTGCAAGCACATTTCGCTGACCGATGATTTGTCGCCAAGCAATCTCAGGATGAGCTTCCTGATAGTCATCCGAAACATGATTCGCTGCTTCACCAATGATCATTAACGAACGCTCCACCGCATATCGAATCATATTATTCTCGATAAACTTCGCGTATGGAATGCCCGTAAGAAAGGCGGCTATTTGTCGTGACTCCTCTCGCATATCCCACAGATATGCAAGGTCCCGTTCTTCAGGCCGCATACACCACCTGTGCCGTTTTTAGAATCTCTCGTTTTCGGTAAGGATTGCGCAAAGCATCTTTCTCAACAATATCCACCGGACGATTGAATATGACCTGCAATTCGATTTGCATTTGTGCCATATCAAAAAGGCTAATATCTGCTGCCTGGGCAAATGTCACCAACACATCCACATCGCTTTGCGCTGAAAAATCTTCACGCAAAACGGAACCAAACAAAGCGAACTCCACAACCTTCCATTGTTTGCAAAAAGCAATGATTTCTTGTTGGGGTATAACAATATGAGCGGTAAGCATGAATAAATTATACAATACCCCAGTCACAATTACGCTCAGATGTTATGTTTTAATACTTGTCGAGATATAACCTGTCTGATAAAGCCATACATCAGTACACTACATTCGAACAGGTTCCTCGTAACTTTCACTTTCATTTGGGTACTGACTGGTATGTGGTAATCAAGTCTACCGGCCCTGGTTTTATCTCTACCCATCCACGGGGCTATTACCATAACGCCAGGAATTCGCGTCTGATAACACGAATAGGCTCCCTTTTTTAACTTTTATTCCGTGATTTTTATAGCCCAATTCATCTCACAGCAGGGAAATCGAAGACTAGTTATTCACAATCCTGCCCCACATGTAGATGAATCTACTGACTGTTGCGCGCCGGAAAAACCATGTACACTATCAGAAACATGCACACACTCAACCCTTTAACTCACTCGACCCGCGGGTTTTTCCTCAAAAACCATGGATAACCATACATCAACATGGATAATAATACATCGACATGCTTCTGCCACAGCCGCCAGCCTGAAAATTAGCCCAGGTCACCAGTCATCCATGCCCAAACATGGGCCGTCATAAAAGCCTGGCAGCAAGTCTTACCCATTTGGGTCACAGTATTTTTCCTGAGCCAATGCTAAAATTTGCCTACCGGAGGTGATAGGTATATGACGACAGAAAATCTCACACAAAGATACGACCCGGGCACGAAGTTTTTCGATGAAATGTTATCTTCGCCCGAACAACCTCGCCTTCACTACAGCGAACTGTATAAACAGCTTTCGTTATTAACACCCGAAATTTTTGAACAACACCGCAAAGCCGCCGATTTTTACTTTGTCTACCAGGGCATCACCTTCACCGTTTACACTGAGCAAGAACAAGGCATTGAGCGCATTTTCCCTTTCGATCTGATTCCACGCATCATTCCAGCTGCAGAATGGGAACACCTCGAGCGCGGTCTCACCCAACGCGTATTGGCCTTAAACGCCTTTCTGCAGGATATTTATCACGAGCAACGCATCCTTCGCGAAGGTCTCATCCCCTCAGTTTTGATCTTTGGCGCACGTCACTTTCGCCGCGAAATGATCGGGTTGGATGTGCCCGGCGGGGTCTACACCCACATCATTGGGAGTGATCTCATCCGCGATCACGATGGTACCTATTATGTCCTCGAAGACAACATGCGCTCACCATCCGGGGTCAGTTATATGCTCGAAAACCGTGAAGCCATGAAGCGAGCCTTCCCGCGCATCTTTCAAAGTTACGACGTCAGGCCAATCGAGCATTATCCCCAGGAACTTATGCAAAGCCTGCGTTCGAGCGCCCCACATGGCGAGTCAGAACCAAACGTCGTGTTGTTGACTCCCGGGGTCTACAACTCAGCCTATTTCGAGCATGCATTTCTCTCGCGCCAGATGGGAATCGAGTTGGTCGAAAAACGCGATCTGATGGTTCACAACAATCGCGTTTTTACCCGCACCACCCGCGGTTTGCAGCAAGTGGATGTCATCTATCGCCGCATCGACGATGATTTTCTGGACCCGCTCTCCTTCCGGCGCGACAGCGCTTTGGGGGTCCCGGGTCTGCTCAATGCCTACCGGGCTGGCAATGTAACCCTCGCGAACGCCATCGGCACCGGCGTTGCCGATGATAAAGCCGTCTACGCCTACGTGCCCCAGATGATCCGTTTTTACCTGAGTGAAGAGCCCATCCTCAATAATGTGCCAACCTATATGGGCTGTGATGATAAAGAATGTGACTACATTCTAAACAACCTGGAGACCCTGGTTGTTAAATCCGTCAACGAATCGGGCGGCTATGGCATGTTGGTGGGTCCACATGCTTCTCAAAAAGAACGAGAAGAATTCAAAGCCAAAATACAATCCAATCCGCGCAACTTTATCGCCCAACCAACCTTGGCCCTCAGCCGCCACCCAACTTACCTGGATGGTACCCTGGAAGGTTGTCACATAGACCTGCGCCCCTATATTTTAATGGGACAAAAAGTAACCATTGTACCCGGCGGCCTGACACGCGTAGCCTTACGAAGAGGCTCCCTGGTTGTCAATTCATCGCAGGGTGGCGGCAGCAAAGATACCTGGGTTCTTCAAAGCTAGGAGCGTCAATATGTTATCTCGTTCAGCAGAATCCATTTACTGGGCATCGCGTTATATTGAACGCGCCGAAGACATTACGCGCTTGCTAGGCGTCAACTTTAACGCCATGCTCGAAGCGGAGATTGAAGAAGATAAACTCGGCTGGCTGCCATTGGTCAAAGCCTTTGGCAACACCGATGGATATTATGCTGCCTATGGAGATCAGGTAAACGCCCGCAATGTCACCGAATACCTTCTCTGGCAGCCAGGTAACCCGAATGCGGTCTTATCTTGTCTGCAGCGCGCCCGTGAAAATGCCCGCAGTGTTCGCGAACAAATCAGCACTGAAATGTGGGAGCACATCAACCGCATCTATCATCACTCCCGTGAAATAAATCAGGAAGCAGTCCTGCAATCCCCTTATGAGTTTTTCCGCTTCGTGCGCGATGCGTCGCAGGCGTTTCAGGGAATTACCGACGCCACCATGATGCATGGCGAACCCTTTGAGTTCATTCAACTCGGTAAATATATCGAACGCGGCTCGTTTACAGTTGAAACCCTGGAAATGGAATATGCCAATGTGCGCTGGCTGGTGGATGGCTCCCCCGAATCGGTCGTCCAACTGATTGTAATGCTCAAATCCTGTTCAGCCTTTGAACCCTTTCGCCGAACCTACGCCTCCGATCTGCAAGCCTGGCGCGTAATGGAATACCTCCTGCTCAACCCTCAATTCCCCCGCTCGGTCACATTCTGCATGAGACGCTGTACCGAAACGGTTAGCGAAGTGGCTGGCATGAGCGTGGACGAAACATCCCAGGCCGGTGTCAGGGTCTCTACACGCCGCAACAATTCAAATCCTTTTGCAGGCCCAACCCGCCTCTTCGGCCGCATATATTCAGACTTGGAATATCTCGACATCAGCGAAGTATTAGGCGACTCTTTTCAAAGCTATCTTGGGCAGCTCCTGATGCGCATCAATGGGGCTGGTGATGATGTCATGCGCACCTTCTTCAACACTCAGATCATTTTACCGGATGCTTATCCTCAAACCCAACAGCAACAACAATAACCTATGCGTCTAAAAATTGAACATACCACTACCTTTGAATATACCGAGCCTGTTTCTGAGGCCTATACCGAAGTGCGCCTCAAGCCTCAAGAAGAATCGGGGCAGCATTGTCTTTCATTTAACCTTAGGGTCGAGCCGCGCTGCGAGGTCTTTGAGTATATCGACTACCGGGGAAACGATGTCCGCTACTTCGACATTTTGCCCGCCCACGATCAATTGACAGTACACGCTGCCAGCCAGGTGGTCACCTCCAGAGAGTTTTTAGACGGTTACCGGGAATTGGTGCCCCTCGAACGCTTCGACTATTTGCAAACGACAGATTACACCACCAACGAAAACCTGCTGGCAGCACTCTTTCCGTCTGGATTTTCCCTGCAAGATCAATACGAGTCTGCCATTGAGATCATGCATGTCGTTCACCGCGCCATTCAATACGAAAAAGGCAGCACAGATGTCAGTACCACCGCCGCTCAGGCCCTCGCCATTGGACGAGGTGTCTGCCAGGACTATACCCACGTCATGCTCTCTGCCTGCCGTGCCATAAACCTGCCTGCCCGTTATGTAAGCGGATATTTATTCAGCCCAACTTCGCACGAATCAGCCCATGCAACCCACGCCTGGGTGGATGTTTATATCGATGGCCACGGCTGGGTTTCACTCGACCCCACCCACGACATCCCCAAAAACGAATATCACGTTCGCGTGGCAGTAGGTCGTGACTACAGTGATGTTACCCCCACCCGCGGGCTGTATACCGGATCATCCAAAGAGCATCTCAACGTCAAAGTGAGCATTCGGCCTGTCTAGGAAATTACAGCCTTCCATCTCCGGAAAATCGAAATGAAAACCATTTTCTGGGTTGGCAAAATTAAGCAATATCTTTCACACCCCAGGCAATCAGGGCGACTTTATCTACAAACACCTGCCGCTGATCCCGTAGCGATTACTGTCAACACCCAAAAAGCCGCGACAACATGCCAGGGATAATAAAGAGACGACATACTCAAGAAACGCGGTAAATAATGAAACATCACCGTATCGACAAACACGATACCGGTCATATCACCGCTGAACACTCAATCAACCTTCCAAGAATAAAACCTGACAATGACCAATAACGAAGCAAAACCACACTCCACTATTTCCGAAAAGACTCACTCCTTATTCCATCAGTCACAAGTTAGGGTTTTGATGTGTCTGTCAAGAGTGCCGGAATGAATATTAATGGCGAAGGGTTCGCAGATTTGTGTTCGCGTTTTAGTATGCCAAAGAATTTTGCTTCGGCG
>CAIVSQ010000194.1 GCA_903908605.1 uncultured Anaerolineae bacterium | reverse complement strand
GCATCGTGCTCACCCCAAGAAAACGACTCGCAGTCGTAAAAAAGGCTAAAACTTGAGTTTTCGGTTCGTTTATGAAGTTGTAAAGGTGCTTCCTTGCGATCCCAAAGTCACAAGGTCATTTCTCGTTGTCAAAAGTCCAATCAACAAGTTGACAATCATTTGCTTGAGACGACGCGGGTCTGCGCGCAACGTGATTGAGGCAGGATTGATCTCAAATTTGACATCCTGCTTTTTTTGATGAGCTAGCCCCCTGGTCAGTTGCAAACTAGCCTGGCAGACTTCGGACACCGAGAAGGTTTCTAAGTTCATCTCGAGCTTACCAGCCTCTATCTTGGAAAGATCGAGAATGTCATTAATCAATTCAAGCAAGTGACGCCCACTGGTATGAATAGTGTTCAAAGCCTTACGCTGCTTTTCGCTGAGATCCCCATAAGTTTGTAACTGCAGGGCCTCAGACAGTCCCAAAATACCGGTCAATGGCGTACGGAGTTCGTGGCTCATACTCGCCAGGAATTCATCTTTCATGCGGGATGCTTTTTCAAGGGCGGCATTGGCAGCGCTTAGTTTATCGCGGCTCTCACGCAGAGAATCCTCCGCCATTTTTCGTTCGGTGATATCTTGCATAATGCCAATTGAACCGACCAGTTTGCCATTTTCATCCAGGATTTGCACCGAGGTATCTTGAACCCAGCAGGTTTCGCCAGACCTTTTCTGAAGCAGGAAATCACTATGCCAGGTGGCATTAATCGCATCTGATTGGATGACGCGGATTTGTGCGACAGCTTCCGACTGGGAAAAGTACGCCAGGTCGCCACGCATTTTAGACTCCTTGATCATTCCATCAAAGATGGCAGGGGTCAACTCTTCGGGTGGATAACCGGTTATTTTCTCAATACCTTCGCCAATAAATGTGTAGGATTCGCTGCGGTAATCGCGACTGTAAGGTACGGCATTAGCGGCAGTAATCGCTGAACGATAAAGTTGCTCGCTGGCTCGCAGGGTTTCATAAAGACCTTCAACCTGGGCTGTACGTTCCAGCACTCGCTGCTCTAGATTTTTATTGAGTTCAGCCATCTCATACTGTGAATTTTTTAACACCGTAATATCGGTGGCCAACCCGGCAGTGCGAACCAGCTTACCGGTCTCATCAAAAACAGGGAAACTTCGATCCCATATCCAACGGAAACCCCCATCCGGAAGCCAGATACGATACTCCATTTCAGTCTTCTGACCCTGGGTTTGTTTTTCCAGTGATGCCAGCATGATATGTTGATCTTCTGGAAGGATACTTTCAAAATATTCACGCGGATTTTTATACAGGCTCTCACATGTACGATTCCAGATTTTTTCATAAGCCGGGCTGATATAAACCATGGTATTTTGAGCCATGTCAAACATCCAGAATACTTCCTGAATATTTCCAGCCAACTGGCGGAAATTTTGCTCGCTATTCCGCAGGGCCTTTTCCGCATAAATGCGTTCAGTGATGTTACGAATAAAACAAATAACGATATTTTCGTTTTTATTGGCTACCAGGCGCACTTCAGAATAATGCAAACCATCCCGCTCAAGAGCATATTCAAAACTCTGGGCCTGGCCGGTAATGAAAGCGCTCTCAATTGCCCGCATGGCCATATGGGCTACATCCGCAGGCATGACATCCTGGATATTCCTGCCGAGAAATTCAGCCGGGGGAATATATAGTTCTGGTTGCTCTCCCAGAAAATAATCCAGGAATACACCCTCTCGACTGATGCGGAACATCAGGTCAGGGATGGCGTTCATCACCAACTGGCTATCATATTCACTGGCGCGCAACCTGGATTCAATTTTCTGACGATGACGCCAAAAGTGAAGGAAAGCAACCGCCAGTCCCAGCATCGCCAGCAAACCGACCCAAGAGGTGGCACCATGAGCCTGGATCAGGTAGCCAGGTCCCGGGCGCGCCAGGATTAACCAGCTGCGACCATAGATATCAAGGGTTGCCGTGTTATACAGACCAGTTTCCAACTCGCTTGGATTGGGGATGACTTTCGGCAATTCCTGGATACCTGAGACCGCTGGTCGAAATGCCAGCAGCTCAGGACCAGCAGGTGTATCAATATCAAAAACATAGAATTCAATATCGTGGGAGCTGATTTTTTCCAGAGCTCCGGTCACAATATCGTCCATGCGAAAAACCCCATTTGCCATGCCAATCAAATTACTGCGACGCGTTTCCACGCTGTTGACGAGAGCACCATGTTTATATACAGGCATCATGATCAGGATGCCTTTCTGATTGCCGGTCTCTTGAACCAGGGTCAGTGGAGCCGTCGCCGACGGTAGACCGGTATCCCGAGCCTGGTTGATGGTTCGCAATCGAGCCGGGTTGGAACTGATATCGAAACCGAAAGCCGCCTGGTTGGATGCCAGAGGTTCAATATAAGCAACGGGAAAATACTCCGCACGCGGCAACGCGCTAATGTTTGTTCCCTCTGCATCCCGCTCAAAGATATGAAACTCTGGAAAGCCTTGGCGCTGGATGGATTGTTCAAATTCCGTTTTTTGCGCGTCGGTCACAAGCGGCAACCAGGACAATGCATGTACCCGGGTATTGCCAGTCAGAAATGGTTTTGTAAATAGAACAAAGTTCTCGTGGTTGATGGAATCGGCGGCATCAATAAACGAGCGGAGTGCAACCAAAGCCTGGGTATCCTTCTCAATCTCATGCTGAAGGACATTCGCCATCGTTTCGGTGTCACTATTAAATTTATGTTTCAACGATTCATCTTCCGAAAAACGGAGGTACGCAAACGAGAATAACGCAATACCAACCAATACACTTGTAAACAACCACATGATCGGGTCGGGATTAGCTTTTTTTTGCAAGCGGAGGTATAGCTGGTATAAAACAGGGGTAAACAAACAGATTCCCGCATAATCCCCCAACCACCACGCCGATGCAAGACCAAAAAAATTAGTCCAATCAGCCACTTTGGCCAGGCTTAGAGCTGTCACGCCAACCAGCGGTGCAACCAGTGTGGTTACAACGGTAATTCCGAGAACCCTCAACACCCCTTTCACCGTAACGGGCGGCAAGGCTCCCACAAAACGACGGATGATCCATGCCGCCAACCAGGATTGAAGCGTGGATCCCAATGCGATGAAAACCGCCACCACAGGCGCGCTTGGCCCGGACATTGTCCCCAAATTTACCAGGAACGAGCCCAGGAATACACCAATCCCCATGGGCCAACCCCAGGCCAACACTGCGGCAAGGGACAAACCAGAAGGCGGCCAAAGAATTGTCACATTTCCAGGGGGAAGCGCCAGCAGGAATCCAAAACTGGCTGTCAGGAAATACATCCCAACAACCGCCAATATCCTGAGAAAGCCAAAGAAAAGAGACAACCAGCGATTTTTATCCAAGGTCATTTTTCACAAATTGATTGTTCACTTATTTAAAAGCAAAATAAAAATTATAGAAGGAAGTAATTTTACTCCAACCGGGTGAAAATAAATAATATAACTAACTTGTACAAAAAAAATCAACGCTATTCTCAATAATCGATTCGGTCAGAGTTCTAACAAGCTGAGGCTATAGTAGACTCAAATTT
>CAIVSQ010000193.1 GCA_903908605.1 uncultured Anaerolineae bacterium | reverse complement strand
TCAAGGACTTCGAAAGCGAAAAGATGATTTCTGAAGACGACCGTAAACGCGGTGAGGATGAACTGCAGAAGTTGACCGACCGCTTTATGGCGGAAATTGACAAGGTCAGCCATCACAAAGAACAGGAGATCATGGAAGTCTAACGACTCCATGCGCCATGAGCATTACCGGGCAAACCACCCCTCCCAGAAACATCCCCCAGCACGTGGCCATCATTATGGATGGCAACGGGCGTTGGGCTAAGAAGCGCGGACTTCCACGGCTGGCCGGACATAAGGCTGGTACGGAAAATTTACGCCGCATCATCAAGGCGTGCGCTGATTTTGGTGTGAAATACCTGACGATTTACGCGTTTTCGACCGAAAACTGGGGCCGTCCACGCGATGAAGTGGATGGCTTGATGCGTATTGTGGAGGATGTGATCGAGAGGGAGCTGATTGAGCTGAATGAACAGGATGTGCAATTACGACACCTGGGCAAGCTGGATCAACTCTCGCCCAATTTGCAGCGCAAGGTGCTGTATGCGGTGGAGAAGACTCGCAACAACAAGCGCCTGGTGCTAAACATCGCCTTCAATTACGGTGGACGTGACGAAATTGTGCATGCATTCCGCCAGATGTTATTGGATGGCGTCAAGGAAGATGAAGTGACGCCTGAGATGGTCAGCCGCTATTTGTACACGGCTGGCACCCCAGACCCAGACCTGATCATTCGCACCTCGGGTGAGCTGCGCATCAGCAATTTTCTGATCTGGCAGGCGGCGTATTCTGAATGGTATGTGACCCCCACTTACTGGCCTGATTTTGGCCGAGAGGAACTACGCAAGGCGTTGGACGAGTATGCAAACCGTGACCGGCGTTATGGCAAGGTGGCGGCTTCGGAATACGAGGAGACGCATGTCTAAACGCACAATTACAGCCCTGGCTCTTTTGTTAATTGGTCTCCCCGCAGTGTTGTTTGGCGGGGTGGCTTATTTATTGTTTATGGGGTTTTTCCTGGCCGCAGCCGCCTGGGAGTATGCAGGCATGTTTAAGGCGGCCGGCGCACGCCCGGCCAGTTGGCTGGTGCTTGTGGAGGTGATCGCGCTGGTGCTGGCTCGTTATTACAACCCTGCGCTCAGCCTGCCTGTGCTGACCTTCTCGGTGCTGGCGTTGATGACCTACCACCTGGTGGATTATGAGCGCGGGGCAGATAAGGCCGGGATGGATTTCTCGGTCAGCCTGGGCGCACTGGTATATGTGGGTTGGCTGGGTGCTTACCTGTTTGACCTGCGCCAGCTTGAAAACGGTGGTTGGTGGCTGATGTTTGTGCTGCCGTGTGTATGGGGTACCGATACCGGTGCATATATGATCGGGGCGGTATATGGCAAGACTCGCATGACTCCACGGCTGAGTCCCAAGAAAACCTGGGAAGGGTTCGCGGCCGGGGTATTTACTGCCATGCTGATGGGTGCTTTCCTGGCGTATGCATATTCCACCTGGGGTCCGCTGCAGCTGGAAATTTGGAAGGGTGCCTTGTTTGGCCTGCTGGTGGGTGTGGTGACGCCGCTTGGTGACCTGGGCGAAAGTATGTTAAAGCGCCAGGCCGGGCTAAAGGATTCCGGCAACTTGTTCCCCGGGCACGGTGGTGCTTTTGACCGGATCGATTCGTGGTTGTGGGGTGGTGTATTGGGGTATTTCTTCCTGATCTGGTTCGTGCTGTGAGCCAGGACGGTAAAATCCAAATTTGCCCCTGTTTTTTTCTTGACACAGTTGCTTCTTGAATATATAATCTCGCTCGCGTTCCCGGCTAGCTCAACGGCAGAGCGGGCGGCTGTTAACCGCTAGGTTCGAGGTTCGAATCCTCGGCTGGGAGCCTAGATAGAATGCCTTCGCAGAAATGCGGGGGCATTTTTTTTATGTCTGCCATCCACATATTACGCTCAGGGGCCAGGAATCCTGTTTACTGGATTTCCCTAACAAGGTGTTTGATGCATAATCTTGCCAGGGGTCTGCCATATGATTACCGCCTTTAAATAAATAGTGACCATTAAGAGTGGTGGATTGGTTAGTCTGCGCTCGAATAAACTAAAACCAGGTGCGCGAGCAGAGGTAATTGTGCTGGTGGAACCAAGCGAAGAGTCCATGAGCCAACCCATGACCGCTGCTGATCTATTGAAATCCGGCCTGGTTGGAATTTGGGCAGAACGCAAGGAATTGGTGACAGCCTTGAATTTGCGCGTGCCCTGCGTAAAAAAGCCGAAATTCGGAGCAATAAGGCATGATTTTGCTCGACACCAATGTAATGATCGATATACTTGCGTGGGTACGCACCTGCTATTGCATGGTTGCTAAAAGTTTTGGCGATGAAATTGGAATTCCTGGGTTTGTTGCCATGGATTGCTTCAAGGTTGCCAGAATTCTCGGGAACAGAAACGGATCGAAAAAGCTTTTGATATTTATCCGCTGTTTTGGGCTGAGCCAGAATGTTGTGATCGAGCACTCAAAAACTTTGCCGCTCACCATTTAAGTCATCATATTGGCTTGATCGACACATTGATCGCCGAAACAGCCATTAGCGTTGAGGCTGAATTGGCGACCTTTAATGCAAAATATTACACTGCCATCAAGCAGCTTATGACCTTTCAACCTTAACAAAAGTAAGAAATTAGCAGTGGGTTTAAAAAACTATAATTCATGCGTAGTTGAATGGAAAATCATCCACAGAAAGTAATTTAGTTCCCTAAGTCTTATATTCCATAAGAATGCGATTAACGCGTTGAATCGCTTTGAAGATTTCCGCGTGATTGTCTATTGCCAAAGCCCAGCCCACAAGCGGGCAGAAGCCTGACTTGCCCGCCTGGCTGCGCCTGCGCCGGGCAAGTTGCAGGCTTTTCCCCAGCGCAAGTGATAAAATTTGATGATATTGATAAATAGCGCTTTATCGAAAAATTTTTGAAGTTTATACAACTGTCCATTCGCTGAAATGGTTTTGACTTTCAATAATTTCCAGCCAGTTGAGTGTAGATAGCTGGTGACAAGCCGAGT
>CAIVSQ010000192.1 GCA_903908605.1 uncultured Anaerolineae bacterium | reverse complement strand
GAGGGAGGAGAGAATACCGATGGAGAGACCATCGTAGGGGGACAGAACGCCATCGACCTTCTTGTCGGTGTAGAAAGCGCTCAGAAGGTTGTCCATGCGAGCCTGGGCAGTTGCAGCCAACCAGCGCAGGGTACCGACTTTGTCCATACCCATCTGGCCACTGACGATCACGATCTGGCCCTTGTCGATATAGGGTTGAATGACGGACATGGCGCCGTTGTAGAAGTAGCCGGCATTGGTGTCATCGGGGGATCCACCGAAGAGTTCAACATTGAAGGGGCCGGTCTTGCCAGTGGTCAGGCCGAGGCCTTCTACGAGCTGGGTGCCCTGGATAACGCCGACGCCGAAATTGTCGAAGGTGGCGTAGTAATCAACATTGGCGGTCTTGGTGATCAGGCGATCGTAGGAAACGACCAAAACGCCTGCATCATGAGCCTTCTGGAGAACATCGGAGAGGGTTGAACCATCAATGGCGGCGATAACAAGCACGTTCGCGCCCTTGGTGATCATGTTCTCAATCTGGGAGAGCTGATTTTGGACATCATTATCAGCAAACTGCAGATCGGTCTTGTAACCCAATGCTTCGAAGGATTTGACCATGCTCTCGCCGTCGGAAATCCAGCGGGTGGAAGTCTTGGTGGGCATGGAGATGCCGACTGTCTTGACGGCAGCGGCAGGGGCTTCAGTAGCGGCAGCGGCAGGGGCCGGGGTGGCAGCGGGGGTGCCGCAAGCGCTAAGAACTACTGAGAGCATGATTAGAAGTGAAACAAGAACTAACAAGCTTTTCTTCATATTTCTCTTTTCCTTTACGTACTTGGGTAGAGTAGGGTGGACGGTCAACGACCGAGTGAATGGGTTTTTTGCCAACCCACATCACAATGTATGTTATCGATACCGTTATCGATAACGGTTTTATCATACCTGAAATGGATATCTTTGTCAATAATTAATTCCGGCTGAATGCCGATAATTTGTAATTATTTCTGTACCTTTTTCTCGAAAAATGTAAGAAAATATTACGCCTCGATCGTTGTCAAATGGCATAATTGACTTGAATTTTTCATAGATTCAGACCAGCTGTTGATCTTGGAATAATTACCATTCTTGCTTCCTTTTTAGTTTTTGCCGCTGAAAGTATTGTTGAATTGTAGAATTCATAAAAGTAATCCGATGGATGATGCCAGTAAAATTCTCATCTCGAATTAATCAAAACCCGCTATACTGAAATTACTCCGATGGGGAGTAGCCGCCCGCAAGGGATGATCTGTCGTCAATACGGATTGATATCCCGGCAGTTCAACGAAAAGGCCAGACCATCACCACAAGTGGCGATGGTCTTTTATTATTGCTGACTTATATAAAGGAAAAAATTAGCGATGAATTGGCATATACTCAACACCGAATCCGCTCTGAATTTATTACAGTCCGATCTAATCCAGGGGTTGACAACCGAACAAGCCATGGATCGATTGGCCAAAGATGGTCCAAATGAATTGGTCGAAAAGGGGGGGAGAAGTCCCTTTCAAATCTTGTGGGAGCAGGTTACCAGCACGATGGTTCTTATCCTGGTGGCGGCGGCTGTTATTTCCGGTTTTCTGGGGGATACAAAAAATTTGATTGCGATCTTGTCGATCGTAGTGTTGTACGCACTCCTGGGCTTTGTGCAAGAATACCGAGCCGAAAAGGCGATCGCTGCATTAAAGAAGCTCGCGGTGCCCATAGTCCGCGTTCGACGTAACGGGCAATTACTGGAAATATCTGCCAGGGAATTAGTCCCTGGTGATATCCTGCAATTGGAAAGTGGGAATGTTATTCCGGCGGATGTGCGCTTTTTGGAGGCGTTCAATTTGCGTGTGCAAGAAGCTGCGCTGACCGGGGAATCAGAAGCAATTGAAAAACTGACCAGTGAAATAAATGAGGAGAATCTTCCTCTGGGTGACCGCCGAAACCTGGGTTACATGGGCACGATAGTCACCCAGGGGCGTGGACAGGCTTTGGTGGTGGCTACTGGCATGCAGACAGAGCTGGGAAAAATCGCTGGATTAATCCAACAGGTGCCGCAAGAAGACACGCCACTTCAGAAGCGATTGGACCAGTTAGGGAAAACCCTGGCATGGGTCGGCCTGCTTATCGCGGTTATCATTTTTGCGATTGGCATCTGGCGAGGTGATGAAGTGCGCCATATGTTGCTTACCGCTGTCAGCGTTGCGGTAGCGATTGTGCCTGAGGGTTTGCCCGCAGTCGTAACAGTTACCCTGGCGCTTGGCGCGCAGCGGATGCTCGCTCGTAAAGCTTTGATTCGAAAATTACCAGCTGTTGAAACCCTCGGGTCAGTGACGGTTATTTGTTCAGATAAAACCGGCACTCTGACTGAGAATAAGATGACAGTGGTGGTTTTGGATGTTGCCGGTCACTCGGTGGATTTAACAGAAGAAATGGAAAGATCGGGGCGTGTGATGGTAGATCGCACCATGCCGGCCCAGAACCTCACGATTGAAGCCCCAATAGGCTTGCTTTCCATCGGTGGTGTTTTATGTAACGACGCCAGGCTTATACCAGAAGGCAATGGTCACTATCATTCACTTGGCGATCCAACCGAGGGAGCGCTGGTGGTGGCCGGGGCAAAAATGGGTTACTGGAAAGATGACCTGGAAAAAGATTTTCCACGCCTCGCGGAGCTCCCGTTTGATAGCGACAGGAAACGGATGAGTACGCTCCATCGCAATGCTGGTTATCAGCTGGACTCTTTTCCTGGATTGCCGAAGACCGAGTTCTTGGTATTCACCAAAGGCAGTGCAGATGGGTTATTGGAAATTTCATCAAATGTTTGGGTGAATGATAAAGTAGAAATAATGGATGCACGCTGGCGGGCCAGGATAGAATCTGCCGGGGAAAAGCTTGCTGCCCGGGGAATGCGTGTTTTAGGGTTGGCTTTGCGTGCCCTCGATCGAGTTCCCACTGCTAATGAATTTGAGCACGACCTGACCTTTATTGGCTTATTCGCGATGATTGATCCTCCGCGTGCCGAAGTTAAAGCTGCTGTGGCGCTCACCAAAACGGCTGGAATACGCACGGTGATGATTACTGGTGACCATCCGTTGACGGCGGCGGAAATCGCCCGTCAGCTGGGTATCTCGGAGAAAGGACAACAGGTGCTGACCGGGGCAGAAATGGAGCGTATGTCCTTCGATGAACTAAAAAAGGTGATTGAGGGGATCAACGTTTTTGCGCGCGTTTCGCCCGAGCACAAGATCCGCATTATCCAGGCTTTGCAGGAACGCGGGCAAATTGTCTCCATGACTGGCGATGGTGTAAATGATGCACCTGCTTTGCGCCGAGCAAATATTGGTGTAGCCATGGGCATTACCGGCACAGACGTCTCAAAAGAGGCAAGTGACCTGGTGCTGCTGGATGATAATTTTTCTACTATTGTGGCCGCTGTCAAGGAAGGCCGCACGATTTATGACAATATTCGCAAGTTCGTGCACTTCAGTGTGGCTGGGAATATTGGAAAAGTGCTGGTGATGTTGATTGCACCTTTCTTGGGAAAACCCATCCCTTTGTTACCTTTGCAATTACTCTGGCTGAATTTGTTGACAGATGGCCTATTAGGGTTGGGGTTGGGTGTTGAACGCTCGGAAAAAGATACCATGATGCGCCCACCTTACTTACCTCAGGAAGGTGTATTTAGTCGCGGGGCTGGACTGCGCACTGTTTGGGTGGGAGTATTAATGGGGTTATTGGGGTTGGGAATTGGTTCATGGTATTACTTTGATGGTCGTCCTGAATGGCAGACAATGATTTTTAGCTCGTTAGCCTTTGCCCAGGTTGGCCAGGCGCTTGCCAGTCGTTCGAGCCGGGAATCGCTAATAACTTTAGGGATGAATAGCAATCCGTTGCTATTAGGGATGGCGGCCCTGGTTATCCTTCTTCAGTTGGGTGTGATCTACCTTCCACCGGTGGCTGCGTTTTTCTCTGTGAGTCCATTAAATGCGCTGGATTTATTAATTGCACTAGGCGCGGGAGTTGTTGTTTTAGCCGCGATGGAATTAGCAAAGCAGAAAAAATGATATGACCCTTGCATGACGAATCGTAATTACAAATAAATACATTAGCGCTGCAGTTCTGCCATCAAGGGAGGGGTGTTCATAACTGAACAGCGGTGATGGTAAATAATTAGCCAGCAAATATCAGGTAAATCAAAAACACGCTTCTTGAGCGTGTTTTTGATTTAAGCATATCCATCTTGGCACTAACTAGTGGTGACAATGTACTAAGCGCTTGCAATCCTGTGTGGTACTTAAGCTCAACAAGTTGCCGGCCAATACGACAAAAGTCGTATTCAAAAAAAAAATCGAATACTACACTTGATTGAAATAATTAGTGTATTTATTCACAATCAACCACGCCTTGCGTGGATATAAAAAAAGGAGAAAGTTTATGAAAAACAATAACAAACTTGGGGTTGTACTGGCAATCCTCGGCCTGCTGGCCGGGTTGCTGACGTTCTATCTGATGGCATGGCAATATAACCTGGTCATTGCCGCCAAGACTGCCGCCGGTCG
>CAIVSQ010000191.1 GCA_903908605.1 uncultured Anaerolineae bacterium | reverse complement strand
TCTTGGGGTTGGGGTGTGCCGTTTAATGAGGAGACTGCCACACTCGCTTTTTTGCAAGAGGCTGAGCGTGCAATGGGGGTGCGCTCGTTCGCAGTGACAGGGGCTTGGGGTGGTGCCCGTTGTTTGGATTTTTGGGATTGCCTGGGAAAGGTGGACAGCAATAGCTAAGTATTTAAATTGCACGCTAAGGCGCAAAGGCCGCAATGAAGAGCTTTGGGTATTTTTGTTCTGCAGGTGGGAATGGGTTGGTTATCGATTATCGGTATTAAATATATAGGCAACGATGAGTGGGTACCAGACCCTTCATCGTTGCCTATTTTTATTGGAGCGTGTTTGTCAATTACGGCTTTGGCTCAAGCTCTGACTTAGCACTCGCTGAAGCCGCAGGCGTAGCATTTGCGGCAGCCTTCTTCGTTGACGACGGCGGCTTCGCCGCATTCGGGGCAGAGGTCGCCGATTTTCATCATGGGGAGCTGGGTGGCGATTTCGTGCTGGGCGGTGGTCTTGGGGGCGTGGCCTTCGTTGGTGTTCATGAGCATGCTGCCGCTGACGAGTTCGTGACCCTTGGGTTCGTGGTCGCGGGCGCGCAGGTATTCATCGAGGACCTGGCCGACGCCATCGGGCAGGGAGCGGACTCGGTGCGGGCCAAACCCGAGGGAGCGGCCGCCGCCGATGCCGGTTAACTGGCTGACCACTTCGCGCAGGCGGTCGATGGGGGCGATGGGCGAGGCAAGGCGCAGGATGTAGGAGATCAGGCGGCCGATTGCTTCGGAAACTGCGGCGGTATCGGAACCGGCTTTGGAGGTGTTGACGAAGACTTCAAAGGGCTGGTTGCCGCCGTTGGCGTTGACGGTAACGAAGGCTTTGCCGAGCGGGGTGTCGACGTTGTAGGTGGTGCCGTGCAGGGTGCGTGGGCGCGGTTTCTTGGTGTCGTGCCAGATGACTTTCTGTTCGGGGGGCACGGGCAGGGTCTTTTCGACGGGGGCTTCGACCTTCTTTTCGGCGGTGGCGCGGGTTTCGAGTACGACCTTGTCACGCGAGCCGGTTACGTAAACGGTGATGCCCTTGGCGCCCAGTTCCCAGGCCAGCATGTAGGCTTGCGAGACGTCGGATTCGCTGGCGCCTTCGGGGAAGTTGATGGTCTTGGAGATGGAATTATCGACAAAGGCCTGCAGAGCGCCGGCCATGCGGACGTGTTCTTCGGCGCTGACGTCACCGGCGGTTACGTAGACGCGGCGGACGTTTTCGGGGACGGCGGCGACGTTCTGGCAGGTGCCGTGGTTCATGACCTGTTCGAAGATTTCCTGGCGGGATTGGCGGTCGATGCCGGCTTTTTCGAGGGCCAGTTCGAAGGTGGGCGAACCATAGGTCAGCTTGAGGTCTTTGCCGTTGTCATTGACGTGGCGGATGTAGGCCAGGGCGAAGACTGGTTCGCAGCCGTAGCCTTCGCAGCCGGCGACGGTGGCGATGGTGCCGGTGGGGGCGATGGTGGTTTGGGCGGCGTTGCGGATGCCGTGTTGGAGGATGCCGGCGGTGATGGTTTGCCAGTTGACGTCCGGGCGCATCCAATCGCTCTGGTAGGAAACCAGCGAGACGGGCGCGTTCCAGCGCAGGTTTTGCGGGTCGTAGATGGAGCCGCTGATGGCGGGGAAGGCGCCGCGTACGCGGGCCATTTCGACCGAGGTGGCCATGCTGTGGTAACGGACAAATTCCATCACCTGCGAGGCGAATTCCTGGCCTTCGAGCGAGCCGTAGCGCACACCGACGTGATACATCAGGTCAGCGAGGCCCATGATGCCCAGGCCAATGCGGCGGGCGCGCTGGGCGGCTTCTTTTAGCTGGGGAACGGCCGGGACGTAGGCGTTGGCTTCAACGACATCATCCAGGAAGATGGTGGAGAGGGTAACGCTCTCGCGCAGGGTGTCCCAGTCGACGGTGCCGTTTTCGCCGAGGTGCTGGGCCAGGTTGACGGAACCCAGGCAGCAGTTTTCGTATGGGCCAAGCCACTGTTCGCCGCAGGGGTTGGTGGATTCGAGCGGGTAGAGGTGCGGGACGGGGTTCTGGCGATTGGCGGCATCCAGGAAGAGCACGCCCGGTTCGCCGTTGTGGTGGGCCTGCTTGACGATCATGTCATAAATTTCGCGGGCGCGCACGGTTTTATAGACGCGCATGGGGATGCCTTTTTCGCGGGCCTGTTCAATGGTGCCACGGAAGGCGCGGTAGTCGGGCGAGCTGACATCCGGGAAGATCAGGTCCCAGTCCTTATCTTGTTTGACGGCTTCCATGAAGGCATCGGTGATGCCAACGGAGAGGTTGAAGTTGGTGATGGCGTTTTCGCTGGTTTTGGAGTTGATGAAATCTTCCACATCCGGGTGGTCGACGCGCAGCACGCCCATGTTGGCGCCGCGGCGGGTGCCGCCCTGGGCGATTTCGCCGAAGGCATGGTCATAGACGCGCAGGAAGCCAACCGGGCCGGTGGCCTGGCCGGAGGAGGATTTGACAATGCCGCCTCGGGGGCGCAGGCGTGAGAAGGAGAAGCCGTTGCCACCACCGGTTTGCTGGATGAGGGCGGCATCGCGCAGGGATTGGAAGATGCCAGCCGGGTCGCGGCCCATGTCATCGGTGATGGGCAGAACAAAGCAGGCGGCCAACTGGCCGAGCGGGGTGCCGGCGCCGGTGAAGGTGGGTGAGTTGGGGAAGAATTTCTTGCTGGTCAGCAGCTTGTAAAATTCGCTGGCGCGCTCGATCGGGTCGGTATCCCAGGTCTGTTCGACCCTGGCGACATGGTAGGCGACACGCCAGAACATTTCTTCAACACTCTCGACCGGTGCGCCATCGTCGCCGCGCCGCACGTAGCGGCGGACGAGCACCTGGCGGGCATTGTCGGTTAATTCAATTTTGGGTAGATCATCCGGGATGTTGGGGGTAGGTAAAATACCGTGCCTGGAAACAGCTTCACTTGCAACCATATCACTCTCCTGTAAAAAATACTTTGATAAGGGGATAAATTGGGGGGGATAATTACGCGTCTACCAACAGCCGATCGATCTCATGCCTGAGGGCATGCAGATCATCGAGGCGTAGGTAAACAATGGCGTAACGAATATAAGCAATATGATCGAGTTCCTTCAGTCCGTTGATAACCATGTCCCCGACAACGCGAGAGGAAACTTCGGCCTTGCCCATCTTTTGTAATTCAGATTCCACCTGCCCGATCAGTCTTTCGATATCGGCGGCTGATACGGGTCGTTTTGCGCAGGAGATGCGAATCCCGCGCGCTAATTTTTCGCGATCGAATTCTTCGCGGGTGCCGTCCTGTTTGACCAGCAGGGGGGTGGAGAGGATCGGTCTTTCGTAGGAACTAAAGCGCTGCCCGCAGCTCAGACATTCACGGCGACGTCGAATGCCGCCATGGCTGTCGTGAGTTGTGTCGATGACTTTCGATTCGTGGTGCTGGCAGTACGGACAGCGCATGGGTTCTCCGGGATGTACTTTGCTGGTGCGCGGGTGTGCGCTCCAGCGGGATTAGTTACGGGGTAAGGCTACGGTCTTTGTTCAGGGGCGTTTGAAGGCGAGATTGCCAGGCCGCCGAGGAGGGTTCTTTTTTTTTATTTGTAGAACAAATGTCCTCGCCATATATGGCATTGCGTCTTTCCAAAGACCCTGTGTATGGTGGAGTAGTAAGATTTTAGCATAATAAATTTGCAGATACAAGAGTACCAGTGGGTGATTTACCTTAAAAAAAAGCACCAGTTTTCTGTTTGGTGCCTGCCGCCTGGAGCGGATTAGGTAGGGAAGAAACGGAAGGGGATGGCTATTTGGCTGTATGGTTCAGACAACTTGATCGCCTGGTGAAGCTGAATACGACGGGGTTTTTCGGACATATAATGAAGGTATGAGAGTTCGCTTGAGATTAAATTCGCGCGTGCTGCCGGTGTTGGTGCTGGCGGTGCTGTTATTGGAGATACTGGACCCATCGATGGCCTGGAGCACCCTGCTGGTTTTGTTGGGTGGCGGTTGGCTGCTGGGCTGGCTGTGGGCGCGGGCGCTGGCCGGTGGGCTGAGTTTTACGCGGGAAATGCGCTATGACTGGGTGCAGGTGGGCGATGAGCTGGAGGAACGCTATACGATTGTGAACGATTCTGGTTTGCCCGCCACGTGGGTGGAAATCAGCGATCATTCCAGCCTGCCGGATTACCATGCTTCGTTGGCCACGCTGGTAGGGGCGTATTCGTCCTGCCAGTTGGAGACACGCGGCTTGTGCACGCGGCGCGGTTTGTACACGCTGGGCGGTACCAGCCTGCAGAGCGGTGATCCGCTGGGTATTTATACATTGACGATTGAGGATGCCAGTACGCGCAGCCTGCTGGTTCTGCCGCCGGTGGTGCCGCTGCCGGCCATCGACGTGACTGCGGGCGGCTTCACCGGCGAAATTCATCCACGCAGCCGCTCGGCGGAGCCGAGTGTGGCGGCGGCCAGCGTGCGTCCGTATGCGCCCGGTGACCCGATACGCTTGATGCACTGGCCGTCGACGGCACGGCACGGGACGCCCTTTGTGCGGACGCTGGATGGCACCTCGGCGGCCGATTGGTGGATTATGCTGGACCTGGATGGGGCTGTGCAGGCGGGGGAGGGTTGGGATGCCAGCAGCGAGCATGCCGTGATTTTGGCGGCTTCGCTGGCGGACCGTGGGCTGCGGGCTGGCAAGGCGGTTGGGCTGGCGTTGAATGCCGAGCAGGCACGCTGGCAGGCTCCGCGGGCCAACGCGGATCAGCGCTGGGTGATTATGCGTGAGCTGGCCCTGGCCCGCTCGGGCGGGGTTGGGCTTGGGCAGTTCCTGGCGCTGGCGGGCGGGTCATTTACCCGGCGCTCCAGCCTGGTGATCATTACCGCCAATACAGAGCCGGCCTGGCTGGATGCGCTGGCGGGTCTGCGCTGGCGAACCGGGCTGATTCCAACCGTCTTGATGCTGGATCCGCTTTCGTTTGGCGGGGTGGGCAGTGCCAGCGGGATAAGCGCGCTGCTACAGCAAGCTGGCATCAGCTGCCATGTGATTACGCGTGAGTTGTTGAACCGGCCAGAGGCGCACCCTGGCATGGCTGGGCGCTGGGAATGGCGCACCTCGGCCACCGGGCGGGCGATTGCGGTGCGTAAACCACAGCAGGCGGATTGGAGAAGGCTGTCATGAGACATGTGCGGCCGGGCTTTTCTGTGCGGGTGTTTGGGCAGGTTGTGCTGCTGCTGGTGGCGGTCGGCTCGCTGGCGGTGGGACTGGGCAGCCTGGTGCGCGGTGCGCTGGTGACGTTTTTTCTGCCGGCGGCGCTGCCGCCAGCCCTGCTGGCTTTTTGGCTGGCGCGCGGGCGCGGCAGGGCCTGGGTCAGCCTGCCTGTGTTGGTGGTGTTGGGCGGGGCGATATTGTGGGTGGTGAGTGCCTACCCAGGTTGGCAAAGCCTGGAGCGGGCGGCGGTGATCGGGTTTCAATTGCTGAAGAACTATATGCAGGTGCACAGTGGAGCTGCGGCCGGGGATGCCAGCCTGGTGCAGGCTTATGAGGCGGCACGCGGCTTGCTGGCGCAATCGACGGCGCTGTGGGGGCGGGTTTCAGGCTGGCTGGGCGGGATGTGGGCCGGGCAGTTTATCAATGACCCGCCGGTGCGGGTATTGGTCTGGGGCTGGCTGCTGTGGGTGTATGCGGCCTGGGCGGGCTGGTTTACTGGCCGTGGGCGGGTGCAGATGGGGCTGCTGCCAGGCTTGCTGGTGTTGGGCGCGCTGACGCGCTATACCTACGCGGGGGTGAGCCCACTGTGGTGGATGTGCGTGGCCAGCGTGGGGCTGCTGGGGCTTTCTGAACTGAATCAGCGCGTGCGGCGCTGGGTGGTCAGCGGGCTGGATTTTGCCGAACTGATCGTTCCGCAATCTGTGATGGTGCTGATCGCGCTGGTGGTTGGGCTGGCGTCACTGGGCTGGCTGCTGCCGCGTGTTTCGGGGCGGGATTTGCTCGAATCGATTCGGCGGAGGCAGACGAGCGAGAACCGAGCGGCTCGTTCGCTGGGGCTGGAGGCGATCCGCCCGACTGCGGCGCCGGCGGTGATGGCTTTTGAAGCAGGCATTGCCGGTGGTTTGCCCAACCAGCATTTGCTGGGCGGCGGACCGGAACTTTCACGTGAAATCATGTTCAGTGTGCAGGGGGGAACGCAGCCAGGTGCTGAAAGTCCGCGCTATTACTGGCGTAATGCAATTTATGATCTTTACACCAGCGCGGGTTGGTTTTCCAGCCCGCTTGCGCGGAGGGATATCCCGGCTGAACAGGCGCTTTTTGATCTGCCGGCCAGGGCCGAGCTGTTGACCCAGCAGATTGAGCTGCGGCCGGTCTACCAGGCTGGTTTGCCCTGGGTGGGCGCGTTATACCGGGTGGATGCTGCCGTGCAGGCGATGGGGCCAGATAAGAATGATCTTGGCGGGGGCGGTCTGTATGGTGCGAAAAGCAGCGCACGGACCTTGCGGGTGGAGAGCCTGCCGGGGCTGGTGAGCGAAGCGCGATTGCGGGCGGCAGGCCGGGATACCCCGGTGGCGCTGTTGAAACATTACACCAGTTTGCCTGCCGGTGTGCCTGAGCGTGTGTTTGCCCTGGCACGCGAACTAACCGCCGCGGGTGCCACGCCTTACGATGAAGCGCTGGCCATCGAGCAGCACCTGCGCACAAGTTACACCTACACCCTGACGCTGGGCCAACCGCCGGCCGGGCTGGATGTGGTGGACTACTTTCTTTTTGAGCTTAAACGCGGGTATTGTGATTACTTTGCCAGTGCCATGGTGGTGTTGGCGCGTTCGGCGGGGCTGCCGGCGCGGCTGGTGGTCGGGTATGCGGGTGGTTCGGCGGATGCGGTTTCGGGCAGCTGGCTGGTGAGCGCGGCTGATGCGCACGCGTGGGTGGAGGTGTATTTCAGTGGGGTGGGCTGGGTTGAATTTGACCCGACCCCGGGACGACCAGAGATTTCACGCCTGCCTGGGGATCCTGCGACGGCCAGGACGCCCGTGAGCGCTGGTCGATTTTGGGAAGGGTGGTTGAGCGCCATGCAAAGCCAACCATTGGCAGCGCGCGGTTTGGTTTTCGTGTTGGTTGGTTTATTGGGGTTGGGCGGGGTAACGCTGTGGGTGGAGGAGTGGTTGTTGGTTCGGCTGGATCCGGTCTTTACGCTGCGGTTGATCTACGCCAGTCTATACCGTTTGGGGCGGTTTTGGGGGCAGCCCAGCCCGGGGCGCACGGCAGGGGAGTTCTCGGCGGAACTTTGCAAGCGATTCCCGGCCGAGAGCGGGCGGATTGAGCTGTTGACCAGGCTGTACCAGCAAGCATTGTTTGGAAACCGGCTGCCGGGAAAGATGGAAATGCGGGCTGGAATCCGTGCCTGGCGGGCAGTGCGCTGGCAGATTCTGTGGGCGAGGAAAAAATAAAGTTGGATGTTGAAGCGGAGTGGTGTTATGACCGATCGAAGGGAAAGCTCACGACATGGATGTAAACTGGTTTCTTGGGGTGCTGCTAACGTACATCCAGGCCGGTCAGGCGGGAGAGCAGGCGGTGGAAGACCAGCAGTGGCAGGATGGTCACGAGGTGGATCAGGATACTGACCAACAGAATGAGCGAGGTGGAGCGTAAGAATTGGTTGAAGGGCGGGGCGATCTTCTCGAGCATCCAGGGGCCGGCACCGGCCAGGATGGCCGCGCCAAGCATAAAGGCTGAGATTACGCCCAAGGGCAACCAGGCGTGGCGGTCTGATTCGGATGGAAGCATGGTGGTGGAGATGGCGAAGGCCAGGTAAAACCAGACCCAAAAATCGGGGACGGTGGGGAGATTTTTGAGACCCTCAAGCAACTGGCTCCATTGCCCGCCGATCAGCGCTGCCCAGACTCCATCGAGCTGCATTTTTTGAACCGAAATGAGGGCAATGCAGATCAGGCCGGTGATTAAGGGCGCCACGCCGACCATTGAATCGCGGAAAAAATCGGTGGTGGCGGCTTCGACATAGCCAAGCCGCAGGCTGCCATCGGGCAGAACCTGGGGCAGCAGGGAGAATTTTCCGGTGCGTACCCGGAGCACGCGGGCCATAAGGAAGTGGCTGAGTTCATGCAAGAGCACGCCGGGGCTAAAGAGCAGGGCAAAAATTGCGACTGTGCAGCCAGGGTGACGGGTGATTAATAAGAAGATGGCCTGGATTTCGCGGTGCAGGTTGCGTTGGATTAACTGCAACACGAACAAGGTTACCACAATCCAGAGCAATCCGTCAAAAGAGGTTAGCATGGCATCCAATTCCGCCCGAACCTTGTGTGGGGTTCGGGCGGGTAGAAAAGAACAAGGGAGGGTTGGTTATTTGGAAGCGGCGCGGGCGATGGCGATGAAATCATCCGATTTCAGGCTGGCGCCGCCCACCAGGGCGCCGTCAATATTTGGTTGATTGAAGTAATCGGCGGCATTTGCGCCGGTGACCGAGCCGCCGTAGAGGATGCGGATGGCTTCGGCGGTTTCACTGCCAAAAAGGTCTTTGAGGGCGGCGCGGACGACATCGCGGTGGACGGACTCGGCGTTATCGGCGGAGGAGGCGCGACCGGTGCCAATGGCCCAGACGGGTTCGTAGGCGACCACGATTTGGGTAGCGAAGGCAGGGTCGACACCCTTGAGACCTTCGAGAGTCTGGCGGCGAACAACCTCGGCGGTTTTGCCGGCTTCGTTTTCGGCCAGGGTTTCACCGACGCAGACAATGGGGGTCAGGCCATGTTTCTGGGCGGCGAGTACTTTCTTGTTGACGGTTTCGTCGGTTTCGCCGAAGTAGGTGCGGCGTTCTGAGTGGCCGAGGATGACGTATTTGCAGAATTCCTTGATCATGCCGGGAGCGGTTTCACCGGTGTAGGCGCCCTTGTCTTCCCAGTGCATGTTTTGAGCGCCGAGGCCCAGGTCGGTGCCACCGAGCAGGTTGGCGACGGCCAGGAGGGACATGAAGGGCGGGCAGAGTACTTTTTCGACATTGGGAACTTTGGCGAGTTCCTTGCCCATTACGGAAACCAGTTCGCGGGCTTCAGCGACGGTTTTGTTCATTTTCCAGTTACCAGCTACAAATGGAGTACGCATGTTATTCACCTTTGATTGAAATAGATGGGCAGGCCGAGGACCTGCGCCAATTGAATAGGCTAATTGTAATAGCGCCGGGCTTAAGAACCCAGGTCAATTTTCATTAAATCGACAGCCATGTGGACGGGGCCGGTATACTGGGCCTGGGCCTGGGCAACCAGGTCACCACTGGCGAAACGGCCGGTGGGGTAGTGGATGAGGTAGAGCTGGCCAACACCGGCCTGGTGGGCGACTTCACCCGCCTGGCTGGCAGAGGAATGCCCGGCGATCGCTCCGGCGGCTTCGTGTAGAAGTATATCGACGCCCTGGGCGGTATCAACGACGGCCTGGCAGAACTCGGTGTCGCAGGAATAGGCGAAGGTTTTTTGTTCATTTTTCAATTCAAAACGCAGGCAGATGTTGGGCAGAAAGTGCTTGACCGGCGAGGCGATGATGCGTAAATGTTCGTCATCCAACACAATTGCCATGTGGTCGGCCGGGAAGCGGCTGAAGTTAACCGTGAAGAAATTTGGCCAGTCGGCCCATCCGTATAACCCCATCATGGCTTCCATGCGGTCGAGGGTGAAATGCAGGCCATAAATGGTTAATGGTTTGCGGCGGCCCAACAACCACATATCCATCAACAGGAGTGGGAGACCAGCGACATGATCGGGGTGCATGTGGGTCAGGATGATGTCGGTGATGTCATTAATCCCCACGCCGGCTTTTTCCAGGCGGACTACCGCAGTGGAGACACAGTCAATTAAGACGGTACGCTGCGGGGTGACCAGGGCCATGTGGGTATTTTCATGGTTGGGGGTGGGGATTGCGTTGGAAGAGCCGAGGATGATCAGTTGGGCCATGGGCAATACCGTATTATGGGGGTCAGGGATGGATAACCAGTGAATGGCCGATCACAGCCATGAGGATCCTGGGTGTGATATTGGCTTCAATCAGGGCGGCGGCGATGAGAAGTGGAATACATATTGCTACCAGAACCTGGACCACTTGCGCCATGGTGATGATCATGGTCTCCCCGATTGAACGATCCCCGTCCGGGGTGACCATGCGCAGCCCGAGGTGCAGGGTGGAGGCGCTAAGCAGGATGATGGAAGGCAGTTCAAGAATGCCATGCGGCAGGATTCCGCTGACAAACACCAGCAGCGGGGAGAGACCAACCGCAGGCAACAGGCCGAGCACGCCGCCGATGAGGGCGAAGTTGCCGATGAAGGCCAGCAAGCTCAATACGCCAAATGAGAAAATGCCTAACAGCAGGATGACCAATTCGGCGCGCAGGTTATGCCAGAAGAGCAGCCCGCTTGAGATGTTGGTGGTGTTGTCTTTTACGAGGAAATCGTTGGCAGACTGGAGAATTTCGTTGATACTCTGTTCGGATGGAACCATGCCTTGCATGTTGGTATTGATGTAATAGTAACTGGCTAGTGCAGCGGCTACGCCGATGATAAAGGTGATGAGGAAAGCAGGGGCCATGCGGCGCAGAGTCAGGAAGACATCCTGTTTATACCATTTTCCCAGCGCTTTTAGCTGTTGGGTGAGGGCTGAGAACAGGCCGGGGCGATCCGGATTTTTGCGAAGGAGGGCAAGCAGGTAGTGCCAGAGCGGTGCAGGCTGGGATGAACTGGAATAGGTCTGGCGGAAAATTTGCCAGAACCAGCCCCAGCTGAGCATGTCAATTTCGCGGCCGAGCAGGTTCTCACGCTTAAAGTGGACGATGCCCAGGCGGATGATGAGGGCGCTCATGACGGCCACCCCGAAGACGGCCAGCCAGAGGATATCGTTGGTGCCCCAAAACATCATGGCGCTCTCGCCCTGGATGAGCAGCGCGACCGGTATGACGATGAAGGATGCCAGCAGGTTGGCGGCCCGTACGGTGGTGGATTGAGTGGATATGACGATGGCCGCGCTGACCATTAGCAGGGTTTGCACGGCAGTGAGGGCCAGGGTCTGGAGGATAAAGCGCCATTCGGGCCAGGCGATGCCCTGCCAGGACAGGCCTGCCATGTAAATTGAGATGCCGATATAGCTGACGGTGAGGGGCACGATGGTTCCGGCGAATAGTTTGCCGAGGTAGAGGTGTTCATCGGCCAGCGGGCTGGTGAGAAGGGGCTCGATGGTGCCGCGCTCCTTCTCACCGACAAAGGCTTCGAGGGCGACCACCAGCGAGACGGTCACCGGAAAGTAGCCCACCACCAGTATGAGAAAGGGCAGGATGCGGTTGGCCATCATGTTGGCGCCGTACTGGTTGAGGTAGACGGTGGCGCCCTTGGCGGTTACATTCATGAGGTAGGGGAAGAAGAGGGTCAGGATGATCATGGGCACCAGGATGCGCCAATCGCGCATCTGGTCGACCAGTTCACGTTTGGCTACCAGCCAGGACATTTTTATTGTGCTCATAGCAATCCCTCCGCAGCCTGGACCATGGCTTTAAGGTAAATCATTTCGAGGGTGCGGGGTACTTCCTGAACCGAGACAACCGGGACCTGCAGGCTGAAAAGCTGTTGAAGAATGGGTGGGTTGGCCTGGGTGGGGTTCTCGACCCGGTAGCGGAAGCCATTCGGCCAGGCTTCCAAAATGGTGACGCCGGCGGGTAATTGCAGCCCGAGGATGGCTTTGTTGTGGAGGGCATGGCTATCTGCCAGGTGGATCTCATACTCAGGGGCGCCAAGCAGCCGGGCGCGCAGGTCGGTCAGTGTACCGGTTAGCAGCACCCGCCCGTGATAGATGATGGCAATTTTATCGGCGAGCATCTCTGCTTCGGCGAGGTTGTGTGTGCAGATGACGATGGTGCGGTTGGAAGAACGCAAGCGGGCAATTTCCTGGCGCACAAGCTGGGCGCTCTCGGGGTCCATGGCAGAGGTAGGTTCATCCAGCAGCAGGACGGGTGGTTCGTGGATTAAGGCGCGGGCAAGGGCCAGCTTTTGGCGCATGCCTTTGGAGTATTCACCGGATCGTCGTAAACCGGCCTGGGCCAGGCCAAAGTATTCCAGCAGTTCCTTGGATCGTCGTTCGCGGGTGGGTTTATCGAGGTTATAGACCTGGCCGAAGAAGTCGAGGTATTCGTAGCCGGTCATGCGGCCGTACAGGCCATGGCTTTCGGTCAGTACGCCGACCGAGGCGCGGACCCGGGCCGGGTATTTGACGGTATCGTACCCGGCGACCTGGGCCCAGCCACGCGAGGGGGCCAGGATGGAGGTCAGCATGCGTACGGTGGTGGTTTTACCGGCGCCATTTTGGCCCAGCAGAGCCAGGACCTCGCCGGGTTGGATATCCAGGGTAATGCCATCAACAGCTTTGAAAGAATCAAACTGTTTGCTCAGGTCTTCACATTTAATCATGTCTCGGCCCTATGGTTGGTGTTGCGATCAGCCCAGTAAAATTGTGCAAAAGGTTATCTATGGTTAAACGCTTTGTTTGAGGGGGCGATGCCGCCAGGCGAGGGTGAGCGCCGCCAGGATGGCGACGATGGCCATAATGGTCTGGTTGGCGTTGAGACCGCCCAGGAGCGAGGCGTCCAGGCGCAGGAAGTCGAGCAGGAAGCGGCCAGTCGGATAGATCACCAGGTAGGTGAGGAAGATATCTCCGGTTTTTAAGCGCGCGCTGTGCTGGCGGGTGAGCCAGATGAGCAAGCCCATGTTGGCCAGGTTCCAGAGGGATTCGTAAAGGAAGAGCGGGTGATAATAGGCCTGGTTTTCAAAGCCGGGCAGGCGGTGGGCAGGTTCGATTAAGATCTTCCAGGGCAGGGTGGTGGGGCCACCGTAGAGTTCCTGGTTGAAGTAATTGCCCCAACGACCGATGGCCTGGCCAAGTGCCAGCGAGGGGGCGCAGATGTCGATCCATTCGATAAAGTTCATCTGGCGTTTACGGGCGAAAAAATACAGAGCCAGGGTTCCGCCGATGACAGCGCCCGGGATGCCCAAGCCGCCGCGCCGCAGGTTGAGTAAATCCAACGGGTGGGTGAGGTAATAGGTTGTATCAATGCCCTGGGCGATTAGGGAGGGCGAGGGGGTGAAGACGTGCCAGAGGCGGGCGCCGATGATGCCAGCGACGATCAGCCAGATCATCAGATCCCAGACCAGCTCGGAATCATGGCCGCGGCGGGCGGCTTCTTTGCTTGCCAGCCAACCACCGGTCAACGCGCCAGTCATCAGGATAATGCCGTAGTAATAGATGGTAAACGGCTGGCCCCAGATGATGAGCTGGATCCCTTCAAATGCAAAGTGCATCAGGTTTTCTCTCCGTGATTGAGCTTAGCGAAGCATGCGAGCCTGCTGGCGGACCTTCCAAAAGCGCTGCAAGGCGGTGATATTGGCGAGTACGGCCACAATCCAGATGGCGATGACGGGTTGGTTGAACAGCAACAAGGGGGCAAGGACCAGGTAGCGCTCCATGCGGGTGAGGATGCCGACATTGGCATCAAACTTGAGCGAATCAGCGCGTGCTTTGACATAAGAGACCAGTACCGACCCGGCCGCGGCAGCATAGACGCCGATGATGGAGAGGTGATCGTTTTGGACCGAAAAGTGGTACAACAGCCCACCGAGGATGAATAATTCGGAATAGCGGTCAGTGACCGAATCGACAAAAGCGCCAAATTCGTTGGCTTCGCCGCGCAGGCGCGCCATGGTGCCGTCCAGCGCATCGAAAGGCGTGCAAACCAACATAAATATGCCGCCCATTAACATATTGCCCTGTGAAAGGAACCAGGCGCCGACCATGTTCCCCAGCAGGCCGAGCAAGGTCATCATATTGGGTGTGATCCCGATTCGATTTAAAAAAGCGCCGATCGGGTCGAGAATACCCTTGAACCAGGTACGCATGTAATCAGTAAAGGTTTTTGTCCGGGACTTCGTCTTGATGTTTTCCATTAAGTTAAATATTCCTTTCAATAAGCCGGGGAGCTGCAGGTGGTTTGTTTAGTGTTAGCAAGAGCCGGGTAATCACTGGATTGTACTGCTATTCATCCAGTTCGTCAGGTACATCGCTATCATCCGGTTCGATTAACACATCGCGTTCGCGCCCGCCACCCTGGGAGGGGCCAACCACGCCCATCTCTTCGAGTTGGTCGAGCAGGCGGGCAGCGCGTGGATAACCGAGCTTGAGGCGTCTTTGCAGCAGGGAGGCGCTGGCGCGCTGCGAAGAGCGCACCACCTGGATGGCCTGTTCGATCATGGCATCGCCTTCTTCTTCTTCGGGCTCGTTCAGGAGGGTTTCCCAGGGGGGGGCATCGTTGCTGCTGGTAACGGCTTTTTGCCAGTAGGCGATGATGCGTTCAACTTCCTGGTCTGTCACCCAAACACCCTGGGCACGGGTTGGGCTGCCAACTTCGGGGTTGAGGAAGAGCATATCGCCGCGTCCGAGCAGGGATTCGGCGCCGGTGCTATCGAGGATGACGCGGCTGTCGATGCCCGAGGCGACCGAGAAGGCCAAACGGGCGGGGAAGTTGGCCTTGATTAGACCGGTGACCACGTCTGTGCTGGGGCGCTGGGTGGCGACCACCAGGTGAATGCCGGTGGCGCGGGCCATCTGGGCCAGGCGCACCAGGGGTTGTTCGGTCTGTTCCGGGGCGGACATCATCAGGTCGGCCAGTTCGTCGATGATGACGACGATGCGAGGCAGGCTGGTTTTGGCCTTGCGGTTGTAGCTGGCCAGGTCGCGGGCGTGGATACTTTCCAGCAGGCGGTAGCGGTGTTCCATTTCCACCACCAGCCAGCGCAGCACACCCAGGATGCGCTGAACGTCGGTTTCGACCTTGCCATACATGTGCCGCAGGCCGTTGAAGCGCAATAGTTCGACCATTTTTACATCGATCATCACCAGGCGCATTTCCTCGGGGGTGTTGTTCATGGCGAGGCAGGCGGCCAGGGCGGCGATGAAGACTGATTTGCCGGAGCCAGTTTGGCCGGCTACCAGCATGTGGGGCATGCGGGCAAGATCGGCAACCAGCGGCTGACCAGAAACATCACGTCCGAGTGCAATGGCGAGAGGGGCGTTAATTTTTTGAAAGGCTTCGCTCTCGAGAATTGGGCGCATGCGCACCAGGGCGGAATGAGCGTTGGGGACTTCGATGCCGACATACGAACGTCCTGGCACGGGGGCTTCGATGCGCAGGCGTTGGGCGGAGATGGCCAGGGCCAGGTCTTTTTGCAGCGCGGCAATTTGGGCGACGCGTACCTTCATTTGGACGGCATCGGTTTCATTGCTGCCGGGCCGTTTAATAAAGCCGGGTTGGACGGCGAACTGGGTAACGGTCGGTCCGATGCGAAACCCGACCACTTTGGCGGGGATGCCGAACTCGGAGAGGGTTTTTTCGATCAGGCCGGCAGTCAGGTTGATGTTTTGTTCGTCCGGGCGGCTGGCTTGCTCGGCGATCAGCATGGTGTAGGGAGGCAGGTTTTCGCTGCGCGGCTGGGGTGTGCTCGGCTTTTCATCCTGCGCTTCGGGAATTTTGAAGTTTTTGCGAAATTCGGGGGGCAGGGGCGTGGCGATTTTCTTTGGGGTAGCGGGGGCCGGAGCCGGTTCAGCCATGGGGTGCAGGCGGGTTTCGCCGGTATCGAGGGGCTCCATGGGCAGATCGGGCGCATTGGCGGGTTGGTCGCCGGCGAGTTTTAATAAGAAGGCTTCGATGCGGGGCAGCAGGTTGAGGCCGATTATAAGGAAGAACAGCAAGCCAACCAGGAGTAAAGCTACTTGCAGACCTGCCAGAGGGATGAGCTTGTTGAGCAGGAAGGCGAGGGCCCAACCGGTGTAACCGCCGTCCAGACCGGCTTCTGCTCTTTCGGAGGAGAGGCCGCCGAAGATGGCGAACAGCATTAATAAGCTAAAAAGAGCGCCTTCCAAGGAGATTACGCGCCACCAGTTAACTCGTTCGCGCCCATCGATGGGTTTGCGCATGAAAATCAGCCCGCCCAGGGCTGTTATTAGGACCACCACGAGAGAGCCGTAGCCGAGCCAGCGCCAGAGGGTGTTGGCCCAGGGAGTCAGCAGTGAGCCGCCGGTCATTCCAACCAGAGCCATTAATGTCATCAGGGCAAAAGCAAAGAGAATTACCCCGCCAATATCAAAAGCGAAACGTCCATAATGATCCTGGATGCCCTGGAACCAGCCAACCACGTCATAGCGGGATGGTTGCTCGGGATGATCCTGTGGTTTTTCAGCCATTGATTTTGCCACCCTCCAGCTTGAGGCTCAGACCGAGGCGCTGGTGACCAGGATCCATGTGCAGGATGCGGACCTTGATTTTTTGGCCTTCGGAATAGATATCGCGGACAGACAACCCGGATAAATCCATTTCGGATACGTGCACCAGGCCTTCCAGCCCTTCGGGCAGTCGGGCAAAAACGCCAAAGGATACGACGCTGGTGATGGTGGCAGGCACTATATCGTTGGCAGAATAACGAGCCCCGACGGTTTCCCAGGGGTTGTTTTGCAGGCGCTTCAGGCTGAGGGCGATGCGGCAGCGTTCTGGCAGGATATCGATGACCTGCACATTGACCTTCTGGCCAAGCTGCAGGACGTGGGAGGGGTGCATGACACGACCCCAGGAAAGCTCGGAGATGTGAATGAGACCTTCCACACCGCCCAGGTCGATGAAGGCGCCAAATTCGGTGATGTTGGTGACTTCTCCACTGATGACTTCACCCGGGCGCAGGCTGGAAAATAATTCGGTGCGTTTGCCTGCATCGGCTCTGGCGGCACGTTCGGAGAAAACGATACGGCCTTCCTCGGGGACACATTCGATCACCTTGAGACGCAGTTCTTTGCCGACGTATTCCGCCAGGAAGTTATCCCGTTCGTTATCGGTCTGGCAGGTCATATCGACCAGGTGCGAGTAGGGCACAAAGCCGCGCAGGCGTGTGTTTTCAACCAGCAAGCCGCCGCGATTGTAGCCACTGACCGACAGGCTGATGATTTGATCTTGCTTGAAAACGGATTCGGCAAAAGTCCAGTCGGCTGGTGGAACTTCAGCGGCTGGTTCCACCGCGGGAAGGCTGGTGGCTGGCGTGGACGATTGAACTCGCACGCGATGAAGGGCGGAAAAACGCTCTTCATCGGCAAGCACAGACTCCCACCAACCTTCGTCACGTTCGTCAAAAGGCTGGTCTGCCTGGGAGGGCGGTGCTGGCCTGGCAGGCTCGAATCTTGGTAGTTCAGTGGTATGGGTTTTGTTAGTTACTACCATTAACACACCTCCTAATCGGTGTTGAAATTGGACTCCATCTCCAAGATGACTTTTGCAACCGCTTCAACGGCTACCCGTTGTTTGCGATATAAATCCGCTTCGGACATGGACAGGCGGCTGGCAACTTCTCTCACTTTGCCGCCTTCGATAAATTTCAGCTCAAGGATGTTGTATAAGATCCATTCACTTGTAAATCGGCGTTCGCCTTCTGGCCGGATCTGGTCGACGGCTTTCTTGAGGATGGCGCGGAGTGCATTGGGCATGTTGCCGCCGAATTCATTTTTGGCGGTTTCCTGGATTACGTGCAGGTTCATGAGGGGCGATTCGGTCAGTTTGGGACCGCCCCAGTAGTGGTTGAGGGCATCGCGTACCTTTTCGGCCAAATCGGAAGAGGGGGTAAGGTCCTCATCCAATGCCATGCTAGAGTCATATCGTCCCAGGGCGCGGATGCGTTGTAGGATCTCAACCTGAGGCTCAAGCTCTTCCAGCGAGCGAAAGACACGTTGTTGAAGCAGGCGGTCTTCCAGCGCGAGTGCGGCGCGCTCGGCCAACAACCAGAGTGATTGGCGCTGATCTGGATCCAAGGGTGTATCATGCGGGCGAGTGACACCGAGCAAGCCCAACAAGGGGCTGGGCTGGTCCTGGTCCATGTCGGCGGTACGGCGGGCATGGAGTGGCAAAATCCAGGTTTCGTTCCAGAGGAATTCCTGGCGTCCATTTTCCTGAATTTCCAGTAAGGCTTCGGGAAGATGATCTTTTTCTGGGAAGGGCCGGCCAGCGCTGATGAGCAGTGTTAAGGTGGAGTTATCCAGTGCTGCCACGAAGGCTGAAGGGGACTGCATGTGGTCACGCACAGCTGCCAGGATAGATTCGAGGAATTGGCGTAAGTCGCCCTGGGTAAGCAGACGTTCATCCAGATTTTGCAACATGCGCAATTCATTACGGTCAGCACCGAGGAAGAAGGTTCGCTCCCAAAAAGGCGCGCCGAGGGTGATGAGGTGCTCCATGATCAGAACGGTTGCGACCATGCTGACCGGTGCGAAGGCATTGTAGGTCAGCCCGAATAATTCACCACTGCGACGAACGATGGTTAGCACAGCCAGGGCCAGGGAAGCGGTCACCGGTCCGCGCATGATCCACTTTACCAAACGGCTTTTTACAACACGGTCAGGCCAGGATACACCGAAAAAAGCGACCGAATAGGCCATGACAATGATCAACCCGCCGACGATGACATTGATGATGGTCGCTGAACTCCAGAAGAGCAGGGGGAGTTTTTCGGCGAATGAGGAACCATACAGCAGGTATGGGTAGGTGCCCAGGGCGGGGGCGGTGGAGCCGGCCATCAGGTAGATCATGCGCCGGCGCCCGGAGCGGGTCAACATGCGGCCATAGGCGCGGATGAGGTTGATGCCTGCCAACAGCATGGTGATCAGGTAGTAGATGGTAAACAGCCCGGTCCAGAGAGTACGCTGCAGGTGCGCAGCTGGTTGGGCGTTTACCAGCAGTGGGCCAACCAGTTTGTTAAGCGCCAGCAGGGCGAGGAAAAAGGCGGATACCAGGTAAGCGCCACGAACAAAGAGCCGGCGCCGGCCGCGCGAGGGTTTTCCGGCGGTTACCAGCAGGGCATCGGAGAGATGCAGGTAGGAGGCTGGCAGGAAAACCAGGCCCAACCACTGCAAGCGCAGGAATAATTCGACCAGCGAGTTGTCTGTGAGGGTGCTTTGGATGGCTTCGCAGGTAAAAATGACCACAACTGACAACATGATTGTGGCGAAGGAACGCGCCACCCTGTCTTTTAGATTGAAGGACAGGGCATATATAAGCAAAGAAAAAGCGGTGATTGATATCCCCGCTGTGAGTATTTGATTGACAGTTTTGATTCCCGCCAGCAGGTTATCTTCCCAACCAGTAAGCATCGAAAACCTTCCACGTAAACGAGTAAAAAAACAGATAAACCACCTGTCAAGGAGCCAGCAGGTGGAGGGAGCGCAGGATAAGGGCTAGATTGAGCGCGAAAAGAACAACGCGACATCCCGCGAGGGATAATATTGGTCATTATACCCGCAGAACTCAAAGCCGAGCTTTTGGACCATGCGTACGGCCGGCGCATTTTTTGATTGTACTTCAATCATGGCCTTACGAAGTTTGCGCTGCAGGCCCCAGGCTTCGGCGGAACTGATCAATTTTCTGGCCAGGCCCATCCCTCGCAAGGGTCGCCCAACGACAACGTCGGTGATCCAGACGGCATGCGGTACCATCGTATCGCTAAAGCGGATATAGGCGACCGCTTCCATGCCGATCATGGCGCTGAGCATGGGGCGAAGGTGCCAGGTGTCTGGCAGGTCTTTGGCGAGGCGCGGATGGTCCAGGCGAATGGAACGCGGAAGGCGTACTTCGCGCAGGCCGACCTCCATTTGCCCGGTGTCACGGCGGAGATCCAGTTGCCAGACATAGTCGGTGTCGATGGTATGGTCCAGCGCGGAGAGGCGGGCCAGGTCGGTGGATACAGTGTTGCGAATTTCAAGATCGGTCATAGTCTCTAAGGGGCAATCACACGAACAGGTAGGGTACAGGCAGGGAGAGCTTTGCCCAGGTTGTCGGTTACGAGGAGACGGAGTTGATAATCACCTGGCACTAGCTGCGAAGTATTCCAAGCGCCCAATTCTCCCTTGGTTACAGTTTTGTCTCCCGCCGCAATAGTTGCCCAGGTATCACTGCCCTGTGCGGCGTATTCATACTTATAAAAGCCGAAGTTGGGCACATCAACCGTGCCGGAGAGCACAACTTTGCCTTGCACCTCTTCGCCGGGGAGCGGTGAAGTGATGATGAGTTGCCCGGGTATGCAGTCGATTGTGCCGGGCGGGGCGAGGGGGGTGCCATTTTGGGCGGTCAGGTCCGCGGAGGAGAGGGTCGCGGAGGGGGTTTTTAGCAGGTCGGGTGTTGGTGTCGACCGAAACGTGGTGGCGGGTAAGAACGGTACGATAAATGACACCAGGCAGAATTGACTCAGGCCAATCATGATCAGCAGGAGGAATACGACCCCGCTGCCCCGAACTTTTTGAAAGGACAGCTCTTTTTCCAACCCAAAAACGGCTCTGCGCCACTCTTGCCATGCACTCCATAAGCGGGTGGCTGTAAACAAGGCTCCGATGGTAAGGACCAAATAAACGAGGACTTCATACTGTACAAGAAAACGAAACAGCGCATCCATGATGGAACCCGATCAATTGTTAAGGAAATTTAGAGCTTGCGCAGAATACTGCGCAGGATCTGTTCAAGTTTGGGGACCATGACCCGGCCGGCTTCCAGTACTTCCTCATGCGAGGTGACTGTATTGCCATCCAGGTTGGCCTTGTTGCTGATACCCGAGATGCCCAGTACGCGCAGGCCGCCATGTCTTGCCACGATGACCTCGGGGACGGTGGACATGCCGACCGCATCGGCGCCAACTGCGCGCAGGAAGCGCAGGTCAGCAGGGCTTTCGAAGGACGGGCCGCTCAGACCGGCATAAACACCCTCGCGAAGGGGGATGCCTGTTTCGCGCGAGGCCTGGCGCGCTGTATCGTTGAGGGCACGGTCATAGGACTGGCTCATATCGGGAAAGCGTGGGCCAAGCTCATCCATGTTGGGACCGATCAGTGGGTTGAAGCCCATCATGCCAACCAGGTTAAGGTTGTCAGTGATTAACATCAGGTCGCCTGGGATGAAATCGGGGTGAATGGCGCCTGCCGCGTTGGTGACAACCAGGGTTTCCAGCCCGAGCCGCTGCATGACACGAATGGGCAGTGTGACTTGCGACATGGAGTAGCCTTCATAAAAATGAATGCGACCCTGCATTACAAGGACGTCCTGGTTTTCTAACTTGCCGATCACCAGGCGGCCGGTATGGCCATGGACAGTAGATTGTGGCCAATGGGGTAGATCAGTAAAGGGGATGAAATCTGGCTTTTCGACAGCATCAGCCAGACCGCCCAACCCGGAACCGAGAATGAGACCGATCTTCGGCTGATAGCTGCTGCGAGCGCGAATTACGGCTGCGACTTCATCGATTTCGTTAATGTTCATAAATGGTTGGTTATTCACGGTCGCTTTTTCCTGGAGGACCTGGTTATAAGGCAACTACCGGGGAAGAGAAATAACAACCAGTGTTATGGTTGGTATTTCTCTTATGCCTAATTAGACCCCAAAAATTATAACCGATTAAGCCTGAAGAATTACACTTCCTGCCGGGCTGTAGCAGGGCAAACTTTAGTAATTCTCAGTTGAGTGGATTGATGTGAATGCTTCGCCGGCTGAGGGTTGATCATGTGGGTCAGGTTTTGGAACTTTTTCCACGTCTGGAAAGTGCAATCAGTTCATCTATATTTGTGAAAGCCAATGCTTATTTAACCTAAATCTCTATTGTAAAGAACCCGGACCTGTGCTATGCTAAATATTCAAACTAGCTGATAAAAACATAGATTTCCAACCATGGTGCGGGTGTCTAAGGGGTGGCATGTTCCCTGATCGACACATCACCGGGCTGATTTTATTTGCCGGAATTAAATTATTGTTTTTTAAATTTTGTGAGCATGCCAAGTAGACTGATAGCTCCGAATGCAGTAACTGATCAAGAAGCACGCCGAATGGCAGAACCCGCAGTTCTGGCTACGGTAGTGCTATGCCTGATTCTTATCCTGGTTGGCTTCGAAGGTTTGTATGCCGACTGGCTTAGGTTTCTGTTGATTATGCTGGGGGTGGTCGGTACGATCTATGCTTTCTTTATGCTGTATGTCATCATTCCGTCCCCCATCCGGTTAAAACAGTTTAAGTGGCCCAGCGTCCTTGCGAATGCCGGGGCGGTCATTGCTGGCGTTTTTCTGCTCTCGGGTAATTTGCTGCTGATTCCACTTACCATCATGGCGTTGGTCTCGCTGATTACGCGGGTTTTGTGGGACCGGAAGGTAACTTATATTTACCTTTTAATTTCTGGCCTGGGATTTTTTGCCGTTACGATTGGTCGCACCAGTTTTACAGACATTATGCTTCACTCCGTTTTTTTCCTTGTGGCGGTTTTCTTTGTGGAAACGGTGGAGCGTCTGTATATTGCCAGCCAGAAACGCGTGGATCGCTTGCAGGCGATTAATAATTTTGCCCGACAGGTGAGTGCTTCGGTGGACCTGGAGGATGTAGTTGACTTGATTGGTACCGCGATTAAAGATTCGCTGCAGGCCGACACCTATTATTTTGGGATGATGGAAGGCGAACAGTTCAAAATGCAATTGATCCACGATGAAGGGGAGAATTTTGAGCCGCAGTATTTTGCGCTGGAGGGCAGCCTGACCGGCTGGGTGCTGCGCAATCAGCAACCGCTGTTTATCCCCGATATGCGTTATGAAGTTGAGCTGGAGGGCGTTTCGGTGGTTTTGATGGGGAAGGAAAAGGCCAGCTTGTGTTGGATGGGCGTGCCGCTTAACGCCAGGCATACCAACGGAATCATCGCAGTTGCTTCTTACCAACCAAACGATTTTAGCCGTACCGATCTGGAACTGCTTGAAAACCTTGCTCAACAGGCCGGGCTGGTACTTGATAATGCCTATCACCATGCGCAAGTAGAGGCGCAGTCACGATTGGACAGCCTGACCGGTGTTTTCAATCATGGTCATATTGTGAAGGTGTTGAATGAAGAGGCTCAAAAATGTATCCAGGAGAGCCTGCCGCTCAGCCTGATTATGCTGGATATCGATTTTTTCAAGCAATATAATGATAATTATGGGCATGTGGTTGGCGACCAGGTGCTGGTTGTGCTCAACCAGGCCATTCGCCAGCATATCAAGGCATCGGATTCAATCGGTCGTTGGGGCGGCGAAGAATTTACAATCATATTACCGGGCACGAATGGCCTGCAAGCCCAGCAGGTGGCGCTGCGAGTGCAAAACACGATTAACACCCTTTCCCTTACGGACCGGGCTGGCAATCAGATGCCTTTCCCGACTGTCAGCCAGGGGTTGGCGGTTTTCCCGTATGAGGCGAAGGATGTCTTTAAGCTGATTGACCTGGCCGACCAACGCCTGTACACTGCCAAAGAGCGCGGGCGAAACCAGGTGGAACCATCGCAGGAAGATTGGAACCCAGAAATAACATGAGAGCGGCCAGGCGGCCGCTCTCATGTTATTTCGAACTGGCAGGTTGAGGTCAGGCCAGGATTTCTTTTAGGGCGGCGATGGTCTTTTCGACTCCAGCATCATCAATCCAGTAATGGGTTACCAGGCGGAAGCGGCGGGGGCCACTGGCATGGGCTAAAATGCCGTGTTCTTCCAGTTTCTTTTCAATTTGTTGTGTGCTTAGCTTGATGGAATCTGCCAGGTCAAAGAAGACCATGTTGGTGTCAGGGACGGCCGGGTTGAGCTTGATGCCGGGGATGTCGTTTAGCCCATGTGCCAGGGATCTGGCGCGAATGTGGTCATCGGCCAGGCGGTCTACCATGGTCTCGAGGGCGACGATGCCGGCTGCGGCGATGATGCCGGCCTGGCGCATGCCGCCACCCAGGTGCTTGCGGATGCGGCGTGCTTTGTGGATGAATTCCGCGCTGCCGCACAGAACCGAACCAACCGGGGCGCACAGGCCCTTGCTGAGGCAAAATGTGACTGAATCGACCGGGCCGGTCAGTCGGCTGACATCCACGCCTTGGGCTACGGCTGAGTTGAAGAGGCGAGCGCCGTCCATGTGTACGATCAGGCCACGCGCATGGGCGAAATCGGCCAGACGTTCGATATAGGCAGGTGGTTGGGTCACCCCGCCGCAGGCGTTGTGGGTGTTCTCAATCTCGACCAGGCGGGTGACAGGTTCGTGTTCATCATCGGCACGGATGGCTGCTTCAACATCTTCGAGGGCCAACGAACCATCCAGCTGCTCTTTGATTTGGCAGGAATGTACGCCACCCAGGGTGGAGATGCCGCCGCCTTCGTGTAAGAAGGTGTGCGAGCGCTGTCCCATGATGACTTCGTCACCACGACCGCAGTGCGCCAGGATGCCAGCCAGGTTGCCCATGGTGCCAGATGGCACAAATAAGGCGGCCTGCTTGCCCAAACGGGCGGCTGCGAGCTCCTGGAGCTGGTTGACGGTGGGGTCATCATTGTACACATCGTCACCCACGGGGGCTTTGGCCATTGCTTCGCGCATGGCAGGGGTGGGCTTGGTGACGGTGTCTGAACGTAAATCTACATATTCCATTGTTGCTCCTCTTGAAAAAATTCAACTGGCTTTTTTTATTTCTTCCACGGCGGCGGGGTTCACCAATGAGCTGGTGTCACCAGCCTCAAGTCCAAGATAAGCGGCGCGGATCATGCGCCGCATGACTTTTGCGTTTCTTGTTTTGGGCAGGTCGCTTACGAACAGAATGGCTTTGGGCGCCAGGGGTTTGCCCAATTCGGCGATGAGCATGGCTTTTAGCTCGGTGCGCATTTGCTCTCTGGCAGGGGCGGGGTTGGCTGGTTTGAGCACACAAAACACAACCAGCGCCATGCCTTTGATTTCATCCGGTACGCCGATGGCGGCGGATTCGATCACCGCGGGGTGGCGGGCCAGGACCGATTCGACTTCCGCTGGCCCCAGGCGCTTGCCGGCGATCTTGAGCGTGTCGTCAGAGCGTCCTAAAATATACCAGAGACCGTCTGAATCGATGGCGGCAAAATCGCCGTGTACCCAGGTGTTCTCCCAGCGCGACCAGTAAGTCTCGAGGTAACGCTGGGGGTCCTTCCAAAAGCCACGCGTCATGCCAATCCAGGGGGCTTTGATGACCAGTTCGCCGACCTGATTGCGGACGGGCTGCCCATTTTCATCGAGCACATCGGCTGCCATGCCTGGGCAGGCACCCGAAAAGGCGCAGGCTTTGAGCGGTTGGAGAAAATTGCCCATGACGATGCCGCCTGAAATTTCAGTCCCGCCGGAATAGTTGATGATGGGGCGGGTGCCGCCGCCAACTTTTTCAAACAACCAGAGCCAGGAGGCCGGGTTCCAGGGTTCACCGGTGGAGGCGAAGCAGCGCAGCGAGGAAAGGTCATGGCGCTGGTGCATGTCGTCGCCGTGCGGGATCAGCGCGCGGATTAAGGTTGGAGATACGCCCAACTGGGTAATCTTGTGGTCCTCCACCAGCTGCCAAAGCCGGTCTGGGGCGGGGAAGTCTGGTGCGCCATCGTAGAGAAACATGGTTGCGCCGAGTGCCAGGGTGCCAAACACCAGCCAGGGGCCCATCATCCAGCCCATGTCGGTCATCCAATAAAACAGATCGCCTGGGTGGGCGTCGGTGCCAAAGGCCATATCTTGGGCGGCTTTGACCGGGAAGCCGCAGTGGGTATGGACTGCACCCTTGGGTTTACCGGTGGTGCCTGAGGTGTAGATGAGCATGAGCACATCCTCGGCGGAGGTGCGCTCGGTATGTGCCTCGGCAGGCTGGCGATCGACCAGTTCATGCCACCAGTGATCGCGGCCTTTGGTCATCTGAACGGGCAAGCCGGTGCGCTGCAGGACGATCATATGTTTGAGATCAGGGATTTGGGCGGCGGCTTCGTCGGCGGTCTGTTTCATGCGAACCGGCTGTTCATGCCGGAAGGTGCCGTCTGCGGTGAAGAGGGCTGTTGCACCAGCGTCGGTCATGCGGCTGACGATGGCGCCGGCGCCGTAGCCGCTGAAGAGCGGTAGAATAATGGCTCCTATTTTGGCGATGGCGAGCAGGGTGATCACAATTTCGGGCGTCATGGGCATGAACAGGCCGATCACGTCGCCTTTGCCCAGACCGAGAGAGCGTAGGGCGTTGGCGGCCTGGTTAACCTGGATGAGGAGCTCGCTGTAACTGAGTTGACGGCGGGTGCCCTCCTCGCCTTCCCAGATCAGGGCTGGGGTGGGTTGACCAGCGTATTTGTCGAGCAGGTTGTGGACGATGTTCATGCTGCCGTCCACACACCAGCGTGGAAACTGAATACCATCAGACAGGTCAACGACCTGCGAGTAGGGTTGGTAGAATTGGATATCGAGGTATTTGAGGACGGCGTCGGTGAACCAGGCTACATCGCTGGTGGAACGCTGCATGAGTTCCTCGAAAGTGTGCAGAGTATGCGCGCGCATGAATTTCGCCAGGTGCGTTTTCGGCGTCGTTTGTAGATTGGGGCGCCAGACAATTTCTCCACCAAAATCAAAAGTATCTGCCATGCAATCCTCCTGTTGTTATGGGCCGGTTTCAGGACCGCTTGGGATGCTGTTCGTTTTTTAGTGCAAACGAGTATAGGGCGGCCGAGAGCGCCAGCGTGACCGCCAGGATGGCAGGACTAAACCAGCCGGCAGGTAGAATGAAAAATGGCAGGCCGCCGGCGATGATGGCTGTCCCAAAGGTCAGTGAAGCTGCCAGGGCGGGAAACCGTGGCAGGCTACGCGCGACGGCTGCGACGGACAGGGGTGTTACAGATTGGAGCAGCAGAACACCGAACATCATGCCTGGCAGCCAGGCGCTGGATAAGACCAGCAAGAGTCCTGCGCCGAGCATGGTGAGCAGCATCCAACGCTTCCAGCCAAACCGGTCCGCGCCAAAACCGCCCAATAGTTTGCCGGTGCCGGCTGAGAGGGCCAGCCAGAGGGTTACATGGGTATAGCGGGCCAGGTTGCCAGGCGCACCGACCCAGACGGTGGACCGCAGGGCTACGGCGGTGACCAGAACCAGTAATAATAACAAACCTCTTTGGGTGATTTGTTCATCCCTGCCGGGCAGCTGTATACTTGCCTGGGGAATGAACCAGGCAAGGCAAGCCAGCACGGCCAGCAGCGCCATCAGAACAAAGCGGGTGGTTTCGGCGGCGTTGACGGATGCCAGCCCACCCAGGGCCAGCCCGACCACGCCAAAGGCTGCAAAGACGCCTACTGCAGTAGCTTTGCCAGGTGTGCTGCTGATGGCTACCGAGCCACCACCGGCGTGTAGTCCGGCGGAGCCGAGGCCGATGAGGAGGATTGCCAATGGCAGGCTGATGGGGATGATGGCCAGCCCGGTGAGGGTCAGGAGCAGCCCGGCGGCGGCACCCTGCCGGGGCAGGTTGATCCGATCCAATAAAATCCCGGCGACGGGTTGAAGCCCGAAAGCCAGCAAGTTGTACTGCAAGATCATGAAATTGATGTTTGCGGAGCCGCGTTGAATAATCAGCCCCACCAGTAAACCGGCGGCGGCATCCGAGACTCCGTGGGCAAGGCCAAGCAGCAGGGGTAGGCTGAAAATCACGGGTTCAGTAATCCCAGGACAAAAAAGAGGGGCAAAATGATCAGCAGGTAGCTGGCTGTATTGGCAGCCAGTGAAGCCAGCCAGTTTTGACGTGCGGCTCCACGCTTCATTAACATCAGGATGAGGGCTTCGACCACAACACTGAGCGAAAAATCAATCAACAGGCCGATGAACCAGTACACCCAGGCCATTGCAGCTGCCGAGAACCACGTCCGCCACATCGAACAGACCATGGCC